>JBAYAD010000237.1:0-4358 GCA_041669965.1 Selenomonadaceae bacterium | reverse complement strand
TGACGACTCAGACTAAATAACGCACTGAGTTCATTTTCCGATTGCAGCCGATCGCCAACGGCCAGAGCCTCTTCAGAAATTTGTTTTTTTATCCAATTGACAATTCTTAAATATTTTGGCTCGTTTTTTTTCTTCTCCACCCGAATCCCCTCATCCGTCTTTTATTATAAACATTTATGTTCCATGAAAATTACAATACACATATTTATACTCTTTTACAATAGCATATTCATACTTTCTTTGCAATGAAAAATCATACAAATTAGAATAATCTGTATGATTTCTTTTATTATTATAAACAAATATTTACATAGTTGTACAAAATAAAGTCCTATACCATCATACAAGATAATATAAGACCTTATTTTGTGCCTGATTTTTTTATTTTATTTTTACCTTATTTTTACTTAATCGTTAAAAAGCGGTGTCGACAGATATCTTTCACCCGTATCCGGAAAAAGTGCAACAATGGTCTTGCCCTTGTTTTCCGGGCGTTTTGCAAGCATTACTGCCGCAGCAAAAGCTGCACCAGATGAAATACCAACAAGTACGCCTTCCGAGTGCGAGAATTCACGACCATATTTGAATGCATCTTCATTCTCAATAGCCAGAACTTCATCATAGATTTTTGTATCAAGTGTATCTGGTACAAATCCCGCACCAATTCCCTGAATCTTATGAGGCCCCGCTACCCCTTTACTAAGAACTGGTGAGGTTGCAGGCTCAACCGCATAGATTTTAATGTTCTTGTTTTGTGATTTCAGGTATTCACCCACGCCGGTAAGTGTACCACCCGTACCGACACCTGCAATAAAGATATCGACCCTGCCATCGGTATCCCGCCAAATTTCCGGACCTGTCGTTGCTTTATGCGCTTGTGGATTTGCCTGATTCGTAAACTGTGATGGAATATAAGCGTTGGGTATTTCTTTCGCAAGTTCTTCTGCTTTTGCAATAGCACCCTTCATGCCCTTGGCACCATCCGTAAGAACAATTTCCGCCCCATAAGCCTTGAGCAAATTTCTTCTTTCAATACTCATTGTTTCCGGCATCGTCAAAATCGCCTTATAGCCACGAGCCGCAGCAACACTGGCAAGACCGATCCCCGTATTACCGCTTGTCGGTTCAATGATAACAGAATCCTTATTTAAAAGTCCTTTTTCTTCAGCTTCATCGATCATCGCCTTAGCAATTCTGTCTTTCACACTACCTGCCGGATTGAAATATTCCAATTTCACAAGGATATCTGCCTGCAAATCATGCTTTTTGATAAAATTCGTTGCCCGTAAAAGCGGTGTTCCGCCAATAAGATCTGTAACGCTGTTATAAATTTTTGCCATGATAAACCCTCCTAATTTTCACTTCATGTAACTTGTATTACTTTTGTTTAAAACATATAGGTTTAATATGTTTGTATTGTATACCCATTTCTTTTGCTTGTCAACAATCTTTTCTAAAATGTATTTAAGCCTACTTTTCTACTATGTATTGACAAACTAATTTATGTAGGCTATGATAAGTTTAAACCTATATCACAAGTATGAAATGAGGGATAATTTATGAAAATATCCGCAAAAGGCCGTTACGGCCTTGCAGCTATGTCGCATATTGCCGCAAATTGTCAAACTGGAAGTCCGATCACAATTATCAGTATTGCTGAAAAGCTTGGCATATCAAAAATCTATCTTGAACAGGTCTTTTCTTTATTAAAAAGAGCAAAACTTGTTACTTCTATTAAAGGAGCTCAGGGTGGCTATCAGCTGCCACGTGCACCAAAGGATATTAGTGTCTACGATATCCTTGCCGCCATTGAGCTGGCTTTCGTTGAAAAAACAGAAACAACGGTTGCCGAGCAGGCACCAGCGCTTGATAAGGCAATGTGCGCAGCGATTTTTGATGTTATTGATGACACCCTAAAAAAAACACTTTCCAAAATTTCACTGCAGGATATTCTCACAGAAACCGAGCAGCAAAAATCAGCAGGAGAACTTATGTACTTCATTTAATATGAACGCACACTTAAAAAGTTTTGTCTTCACTTCGAATCGAAACTCAACCAGCTTCATTTCTGCATACGACCTGGCATATGAACCACCAGCGATTTAAGATCATTTTATTGGAGCACAGCAAAAACCCATCTATAGTGGCCGCAAGGTCTCTATCATTGTAATCTCTTACAAAAAGATTAAAGTTTATCAAAAAAAGGCTTAACAAATCAAAACATCTGTAGTATAATTATTCTGTAAGTTTAAATGATAAATTCTATTCATTACGTATAGGTGTCATTTATAGTTTGGAGGATTTATTATGTTAGTAGATAATGTTCGGGTTATCATAGAAAATGGTGAACTTTCCGAAGAAGAGGTTCAATATTATATAAATAAGATTAAACGGCATTCTAAACGCCATGTACTCAGGCAAATCACATTTTTTCTTGCTGATGATTATATGGATATTCGTTATGCTTTTAATTTAATTCCTTTTGAGCGTATCCGACGTATTGCACTTAACCATAACTCCAAAAAACGCAAAGTCAATGTAAGTTAAATTCTGATATATAAAACATACGAAATGCCGAAGCATCTTTCACGATGCTCCGGCATTTTGTATGTTTTTATAGATTTTTCTTCTATTGTAAACAACTTCATCAAACACTGTACAATTGAATAACTCAGCCTATCTTGCAATTGGTGAAAATGCATTAATTCCACTCAGCTGCTCATTGACCTTTTGACCCTCAAGCAAAAGCAGTTCCTCTATGCGTGTCTGATTATCGCTCAATTCAGCTGTTGTCCCGACAAGACTTAAACTAAAAAAAGCCGTCGCACCATCCGCAAAAAGCGGGATGGACAGCGCTGATACGCCATTTTCCATCTCTTCCCGACACCAGGCAATGCGTTTATCACGCACCACATCCAGCTCTGCCATAAGCTCTGGAACATTCATACATGTATTCTCTGTATATTGGTTACGTGGTGTCTGCTCAAGAAGATAGCGCACCTTCTCAATTGGTTGAAATGCCAGTACAGCCTTTGATGCAGCTGCACAATGAAGTGGCATACGCTGACCAATATGAACAAAATACGTTTTTCGTTCCTGCTCCGGCTGATGCGTGTAGATACAGTAGACCTCATTCGTAACAAAACGACAAAGATATGCATACATCCGACTTTTTTCTGCAATATCATCACAATAACCGGATAAAAGCTGTGAAATATCTTTGCCTTTGACAAAACGACTGCCCCAAATCATCGAAAGCGGTCCAAGATAATATCTTTTTGAGTCAGCCTGCTGCACAATAAGCTCATATTTCACCATATTCTGCAGAATTCGATGCAGCGTCCCCTTGCTCAATCCTGTATCATTTGCCAGCATCGTCACACCGATGCCATGTTGATGCTCTGCGCTTACAATGTTCATAATCTCAACAAAGCGATCCATCCATTCCATATTTCCTTACCTCCAGGCAGACTTGCCCTACAATTTATTCGGAAATTGCTGACATCTGGTAAACCATATATTCAATACGAATCACAGCAGATGTCACGCCTTCGAGAACTGGAAGCTTGAATTTTTTCGTTACTTCATCCGCACACAGGCTCATGCCTGCATCACTTAGGACAATAACTTCACAATTCATTTCTTCTTTGGCCTTCTTTGCCGCAACAAAAATACCTTTTTTCATTTCATCCAGCGAAGCCTCTCCTGTCGTACAGGTTGAAATAAACTGCATATTATCATTTAGTATTCCGTAGTGACGCAATGTTTCCTTCTGCATCTCAATATCACGTTCCGTTTTGCCAAGTACAGCAATTTTCTTCCCATACAGAGGTGCAGGGTAAACACCTGCCGGACCACTGCTCAAAACCGGCTTTTTTGTCAGCTCACTCAGAGCTGCTACACCAAGTTCCGTATGATGCGCAATGATAAAACCATCATAAATTCCTTTAAGACTGCGAATCTTTTCCAAAAGTGCTGCCGAAGCTTCAATAATGTCAAGTGCAGATACAATGCGTTTAGGGGCTTTTTCCAAAGCCACAACTGAAACATGCGTATAGTCTTCACTATTTCGTGCTGAAAGCTTTGCGGCATAATCCGCAGCCTTATAGATTACATCATTCAAAGACATATCGCTTGTAGGATTTACAACCAGTATATTCATACTATTCACCTCAAATTATTATTTAGCAGCAAAGAAAGTGTTTACTCCGTAAATGGCTGCCGTCCCCCTGAATCGAAAAAACAACACCACTTTACCAGTCTTCTTCTCTACCGAAAGATATTTATATTATATCATTAAAATACCCTCCATATGCATAAATATTTACGATTTTCTTATTCTATGCACATTTTACCTA
>JBAYAD010000236.1:0-4382 GCA_041669965.1 Selenomonadaceae bacterium | reverse complement strand
TTTGGTTCGTACAGATAAAGTTGACGATCAATTGTCGAATATCATCTATTATATTGCAGTGGATTCTGAAGATGTAAATATTGCGCTGGCGTATCTCAATAAAATTGAGGCGGCCGTCATGCAGTTGGAAGATTTTCCTTGCCAAGGCGTGCAGCCCAGATACAGCATTAAAAGAATATATAATGATGTGGGAAAATAAAGGATGATAATACTATTTGCTTTGAAACAATATGAAATCTGAACTTCAAGCAGCCAGTGATCTATTAAATATAGATCACTGGCTGTGCTCGCTTTATAAAGAGTATAATGGGGGCTATCATTTTGTGATTTCAAAAATAGACTATTGAAATTTAAAAGTAAAGGAAGTAAAATATAGTTAACCAAATCATATATTTACCCTATCATCTAAATAGTGGTAACAAGGAGGACGTTATGTTAGATAACTATATTCATGTTTCGGGAGCAAGAGAACGAAACTTAAAAAATATTCATATAAAAATACCCAAAAAAAAATTACTGTTTTTACTGGCGTATCTGGTTCGGGAAAATCATCATTAGTGTTTGATACGATAGCTGCAGAATCTCAAAGACAGTTAAATGAAACATACAACAGTTTTATTCGTCATCGTATGCCTCATTATGGTAAACCTGATGTAGATCGTATCAAAAATTTATCTGTCGCCTTTGTTATGAACCAAAAACGTCTGGGTGGCAATGCAAGGTCAACCGTAGGGACGGTAACCGATATATATTCTTTATTGCGTCGTTTGTTTTCACGAATTGGAAAACCATTTGTTGGATATTCCGATGTATTTTCATTCAATAATCCGGCGGGGATGTGTAATACATGTCAAGGCTTAGGTAAAATCGAAACAATCGATATCAAACGTCTTTTAGATAAAAACAGATCATTGAACGAAGGGGCAATTTGTTTTCCGACTTTTGAACTAGGTGGTTGGAGGCTGACTCGCTATATTTATTCAGGATTATTCGATAATGATAAAAAGATTCAGGACTACTCGGAAGAAGAACTAAATCTGCTGCTTTACGCTGATAAAATTAAAGTAAAAAATCCCGCTACTGAATGGCATAAAACTTCATTGTATGAAGGGGTAATTCCACGTATTCAACGAAGTTTTTTAAAAAAAGAAGATGGAGAAAAAATAAAATACAGTAAAGATATTGAGCGTTTTGTTATAAAACAAAGTTGTCCTCATTGCAATGGGGAGCGCTTAAATGATAAAGTACTGTCTTGCAAAGTGCATGAGAAAAATATAGCTGAATGTACCAATATGCAGGTAGTGAATTTTTTAGAATTTGTTCAAACAATTCATGTTCCTGTAGCCGCTACAATTGTTTCTGAGCTTATCAATCGATTACAACATATGGTTTCGATTGGATTAGGTTATTTAAGTTTAAACCGAGAAACCACTACTCTTTCAGGTGGAGAATCACAAAGAATCAAAATGGTAAGACAACTGGGAAACAGCTTAACTGACCTTACTTATATTTTTGATGAGCCAAGTATAGGATTACATCCATATGATATTCGCAAAATAAATACTTTAATGCAACTTTTGCGAGATAAGGGTAATACAGTGCTTATTGTAGAACATGATCCTGATATGATAAAAATTGCAGATCATATAGTTGATATGGGGCCAGGTGCAGGAACGCAAGGCGGACAAATTTTGTATGAGGGGGATTTGAAAGGGTTAAAAGAAGCTAACACCTTGACGGGACAATACTTGTCAAAGCAACCGAAATTAAAGCAAAGTGTACGCAGGCCAAAAGGCTGGCTTTTCGTTCAAAATGCCAAATTACATAATTTGAAAAATATTTCAGTAGAAATACCAAAAGGAGTAATGACGGTAGTAACAGGGGTAGCTGGTTCAGGTAAAAGTACATTGATTAATCAAGTTCTGCCGCAACTTTACCCTGAAATTATTTTTATTGATCAAAATGAAGTACAAGCATCAAAGCGTTCTAATATTGCAACGTATACAGGTATCTTTGATACAATTAGAAAGTTATTTGCAACGCAAAATGGTGTTAACGCATCTTTATTTAGTTTTAATTCCAAAGGGGCTTGTCCTGATTGCAAGGGATTGGGTGTTACCTATACGGATTTAGCCTTTATGGATACAATCGTTACAGTGTGCGAAAAGTGTAATGGAAATCGTTTTAATGGTGAAGTTCTTCAATATAAATTAAGAGGAAAAAATATAAGTGAAATTCTAAAAATGACTGTAGCTGAGGCCTTGAAATTTTTTTACGAAAAAGACATTAGCAAGGTCATAAAACGACTTGCAGCTGTTGGAATTGCTTATATTTCTTTGGGGCAGCCGTTGAACACTCTTTCAGGAGGAGAACTACAAAGAATAAAACTCGCATCCGAACTTGAAAATAATAGACAGATTTATGTATTGGACGAACCATCAACGGGGATGCACATGGCTGATATAAAACAGTTGACAGGCGTGCTGGAACACCTTGTTGAACAAAATTCTACCCTTATTGTGATTGAACACAATTTAGATGTTATTTGTCAGGCCGACTGGATTATTGATTTAGGGCCTAGTGCTGGGGAAAATGGTGGTGAAATTATGTTTAGCGGCTTACCAAAAGATTTAATTAAAAATCAAAAATCACTTACAGGTTGTTGTTTGGCACAGTATGTTAAGGAGGGGTGAAAATGTTAACAAAAGAAGTAGAAGAAAATTACTTGTCTTTTCAATGTATGATTATTGCTTGCTCTAATCGCTTTAACGTAGAAGGTGTATCAACAGCTCAATACTATATACTGGATGTTTTAGACAAGCAGGGATTGAAAACGACCAAAGAATTGGCCGAATTAAAAGGAATATCACAATCGGGCATTTCAAAATTGACAAAACGATTGTTGGAAAAAAAATATATCGACCAGGAACGACAAATAAATGATCGGCGTTCTTATAAAATTATAATTACAAAAGAAGGAAAAGATTTTTTAAATCGTGTAGAGGATTTTGGCAACGAAACAATGAACTTGATTGAACAAGCCTTAACGCCAGAAGAAGTAAAAAACTTTTCTGAAATGTGTAAAAAAGTTAAGGATTTATATGCTAAAAAATAAGGGAAAGAAAAATTATTTAACTTGTTTTTTAGGCTTAGGCAGATACTCTTTCCAAGTGCTGCCAACTCCACTTGTCAATGCTGCGACGAGTATGCCCAAGGCTTTTTTAACTGCATAGTCTATAGCCTTAGTTCAAAGCAATAATGTAGTTGGAAGATGCATTTTACGGCGACAGGGTTATCAAGTATTGAGTGCGGAAAGCTATCTGATATTTTATAAAGTAAATAAAGCAAAAAAAACGATTTGTGTTTATGATATAGTGGATGGACTAAAAAAATATTGAAGCTTGATTTGAAAAAATTGATAAAAGTAATTGAATGGTTTGTATTATTCGACTCGAAAATAAGTGTGCTGCAAGATACTGTGGGTTTAAGTCTTGTTTTTTGCCAATAATAAAAAGGCTTAGCAAAAAATCGCTAAGCCTGAATTTTTATATAAAATTAAACCATATGGTGGAGACGAAGCACGACCAACAGTAGCCACAAAATGAAGTAACGTAGATATCTAAAAGATTTTATAATGTAGCACAAAATATTACTTGTGTGCCAAGTATCTTAATCATGATATAATATGACTATATTAAGGGGGCAATATATATGGGGATTGCAACAATTCGACCATCGGCTGATTTACGGAATCATTACAACGAGATATCAAAAATTTGTCATGAGACAAGAGCGTCGGTTGTTATTACGGTAAATGGCAGGGAAGATACTGTTGTGCTCGGTTTTCATGAATATCAGCAAATGAGGGCAGAACTCGAGCTTTTGCGTACTTTGGCTGAAGCGGAAGAAGATGTGACAGCAGGTCGTGTGGCGCCGATGAGAGAAAGCTTTACTACGCTAAAAGCATCAATTCGCGAGGAATATAAGAAATGAAATATGTTTTGATTCGTACAGATAAAGCTGACGATCAATTGTCGAATATCATCCATTATATTGCAGTGGATTCTGGAGATGTAAATATTGCGCTAGCGTATCTCGATAAAATTGCGGCGGCCGTAATGCAGTTGGAAGATTTTCATTACCAAGGCGTGCAGCCCAGATACAGCATTTTACGGCGACAAGGTTATCGGGTATTGATCGTAGAACGGCATTTGATATTTTACAAGGTAAATGAAGCAGAAAAAACGGTTTGTGTTTATGCTATTGTAGATGGGTGTAAAGAATATCGGAGCTTGATTTGAAAAAGAAGGGTTATGGGGTGTCTTTCATTAAGGGTTTGGAAGGAGAAATAATATGATTTATGAATTAAGAAAAAGTGAGAT
>JBAYAD010000235.1:0-4393 GCA_041669965.1 Selenomonadaceae bacterium | reverse complement strand
GTCGCCATGTCCACCTCGATCTCTGCAATGCCTGCCATAAATGGCGGCGGTGAAGTCGGTGAATAGTGTGACTCTGCAGCATAGAGTGCCATACTATTTGCACACATTGCTGCATTAGCAATATCTTTGAGCGTAAGCAGTTTGCCGGTATCAATATTTGTGACACACGTTCCATCAAATTCAAGAAGATCCTCATCCTCACATTTCATCATAGAAGCTGCCTGCTTACAAATACGTTTACGCAGTTCACGGCATGTCTTAACAACAGCCATACCCGTAATATATGTTGTTGATGATGCATAAGATCCACAATCATATGGTGAAATATCCGTATCAACGCCATTTACGACGATATCATCCACAGAGCATTCGAGACAATCTGCTGCAATCTGCGCAAGTATCGTATCACATCCGGTTCCCATATCCGTTGCCCCGATTTCCATTGAGTAAAACCCATCATCGTTTACCTTGATTGCAACCGCTGCTGTATCAACGTTGGAAATACCCGATCCCTGCATTGCGAGCGACATGCCAACAGCTCGTACTTTTCCATTCCCCATATCGCGGCATGGATATTTTTCATCCCATTTTATCATTTTTTTTGCCCGCGCCAGACATCGATCAAGTGCACAGCTCGTTGCTGTTTCATTATAATACGATGGCATTTTCTGGCCTTCACGTACGATATTAAGTTCTCTAATCTTTGCCGGGTCCATATTGAGCTTAGCCGCAAGCTCATTCACTGCTGATTCCACAGCAAAAATCCCCTGTGTTGCACCATAGCCGCGATAAGCTCCGGCTGCAATCGTATTCGTATAAACCGCCTCATAGTTAAAGCGAAATGCTGCAAACTTCCCATAGAGCGAAATCGACTTATGCCCCGCAAGCGTCACTGTCGTGGGACTGTGATCCCCATAGGCCCCCGCATTCCAAAGTGCATCAACGGAAATGACCTTGATTATGCCTTTCTTTGTTGCACCAATACGCGCCGTAATTCGGCTTTCATGACGCGGCGACGATACCGTCTGAGTTTCAACACGTGTATAGATCATTTTTGCGGATTTGCCTGTAATCTTTGTGACAATTGCCGGATAGATTTCCATAACAGCGGACTGCTTAGCACCAAAACCGCCGCCAATGCGTGGCTTAACAACACGTATTTTTGATTTTGGCAGCTCCAAAGCCGTTGCTGCAATACGCCGCACATGAAACGGCACCTGTGTCGAGCTCACGATAACAAGTCTCCCGTGAAGATCGATATAACTGTAGGCACGAAAGGTTTCCATCATTGACTGCTGGCACTGCTTTGTATGATAAACTCCCTCAACAACCACGTCACAGTCCGCAAATGTCCCATCAACATCACCCCAGTCTTCTCGTGCGGCAGCAACAATATTGCGTTTGTTGTCACCACCAACCGGAACAAGCGAGCTCCAGTCTTCCTCCGGATGAACGATTATCGGGCTGTCTTTTGCCTGTGTAAAATCAATCACAGCTTCAAGCCTGTCATACTCGACCTTAATGAGCTGCATGGCCCGGTCAACTGCCCTTTCATCAACACCGGCAACAATAGCTGCCGGATCACCGACATAGCGCAGACGCTGATCAAGAATAAGCTTATCATAGGGACTCAGCTCCGGATACGTCTGCCCTGCAATTGTAAAACGTGTCTTTGGTACATCCTCATACGTCAGTATGCATGCAATGCCCGGAACCTTTTTTGCGATCACTGTATTGATTTTTTTAATACATGCATGCGCATACGGACTGCGAAGCACCTTAACAACAAGACAGTCCTTCGGTGCGATATCATCCATATAAACCGGCTTGCCCGTAACAAGTGCTACTGCATCCTTTTTCATAACAGAACGATTAACCTCTGTCATAGCTTCACCTGCTTTTGCCTTTTTGCCAGATAGCTGCGCAAAACGCGCATATGGCTGATATATCCCGTACAGCGGCAGAGATTTCCTGCTAAATATTCGTTTATTTCCTCTTCCGTTGGATCTTTAAGTTCCCGCACCATAGCAAGCACATTCATAACAAACCCCGGGTTGCAGAAACCGCACTGGTCACTGCCCTCTGCTCCCATGAACTGCGCAAATTCCACAGCCTCTTCCTGCAGTCCTTCAAGCGTAGTAACCTGATGGCCTTCAATTCGCAGAGCAGGCACAGCACAGGAAAGCATAGGTATCCCATCAATCCATACCGTACACAAACCACAATTTGTCGTCTCACAGCCACACTTCACACTATAGCATCCCTTTGATCGCAAAAGATCAAGCAAAACCAGATCCGGCGCGACATCTTCACTGATTTTCTCACCGTTAATCCAGTATTGTATTATCATTCTCTGTACCTCCTGTCACCATAATCTTCGTAAGTGCCCGTGTTACGAGTACTTTGGCCATATCCTTGCGATATGCGGCCGACGCTCGTATATTACTGCCAAAAACAAAGCTGTCCTGCACACATGCTGCATACATTTTAATTGCTTCTGCTGAAAATCCATCAGCAAAAAGTTCCTGACCCTCTCTAAAAAGCTTGGCTTTTGCCGGACGTGCACCAATTGCACAACGTACCACCCCATCATCCGTATCCTTCGATACTGCACAGGCCAGCACGGGGAAATCCGTTGCTGTGAGACGCAGTGATTCATAAGCGACTACCCGCGGTGTTTTCTTTACAATAAGCCGGACAAGAATATCCTTGTCCGGCTTGATGCTGACAAACTGAGCCAGACTGACACGACCAGCCTTATAGAGCTCAACTTCCGTATCCAGCACCAAAAAGCATGTCAATACATCAGAAAAACCAAACCGGCCAAACAAGCTGCCACCAATCGTAGCCATATTGCGAAACTGTGTTCCAACAATATGATGAAGGCTTTCCCGCAATGCTCCATTTGTAAACACATCAAGTTCTTTAGACAGTTCAAGACGTCGCAGGGATACCATACAGCCAACAATAAATTCATTCTTTGTTTCTTCGATTTTATCCAGTCCCAGCTTTTCCAGGTCGATGATCGTCCTGCCCACACGCTGCTGTCCAAGGCGCAGCCAGCAACCGCCGCCAAGGATCGCTGCCGTATTCTTCTGATTAAGCATATAGGCTTCTTCCAGACTTTCTGCCTTCACATAGTGCGTAATATTCATGACAGCCTCCTTATAATTCTATTTTATATTTCAAAATTCTTGCTTTGAGCTAAAACTAAAAAATTTTCTATATCTTTTATTGTATCAATATCAATAAAATCCTGCTTTTTTCCACAGGAAATAAACACAGTCTCAGTCCAGTGCTGACGGTAAACCATCCGGCCACCATTATTACCACGGAGCCTAAGCAGTTCCGGCAAAAAATGCCATGGAAATATGCACGGGCTCGCTGGTGTATCTTCGTATACCGGCACAATGATATGCGGTTTTCCGGCCGCAAGCGTTTGCGCAAATGCTGCCAGCAGCTTCTGTACGACTTTGCAGCGCAAAAAAGGCTGATCAGCATTAAAAAACATAATGCCATCGATAGTATCTGATTTTTTTTGTCTTTTTATCCCGCTGATTCCGGCACAAATTGACGTCGCTATGCCATCTGCCGCCAGAGGATTTTCTACGACGATAAACCCTTTCTGCCTGGCATAGGTACCTATTTCTTTCCGATTAGCAACAGCGATATGCATAGAGAAATCCGCAGCAGCAACAAGATCAAGTCCATAGCTGAAAAGCGGGGCTCCGGCAAAATCCATCAGCAGCTTGTCCTGTTTGCCCATACGTCGGCTTAAACCAGCACAAAGCACGATAGCCGCAACTTTCATGATTGCAGCATCTCACAATAAATTTTCTCCATGCCTTATCCTCTCCCTATCGCCAGGATACGTTCACCCATACAGTCTGCAACAGCTTTAGCCCGCTTCATCTGTTCCGGTGTGTTGATCTTATGTAAAACAGGGACAAACCGGCACTGCACAGCCTTTCGCATTCCTTGTGCACTCTGCAGTAACTTTGCAAAGTCATCAGCTGTAATCTTATCCTGCAGAGTTTTTCCTAAAACTGCCGCCGCAAGTTCCGCTCGATGACAACATTTTTCAAGTGGTTTTCCCCATGCATCAATGCCAGCGACTCCAATAACGAGATTTTCTTTTGCTGACAAAACCGGCTCATATACTGCCGGAATCTTGATTGGAAACCCTCTGGATCCATCCGCCTCAACCAGTATAATATCTGCTTTTTTTTCCATCATTTCAAAAAATTTTTGTGCTGGTGCACTGATTTTCCCTTCTCCCGCGCGCGTTCCCAGCACAGCAATCTTTCCTTGTTCCCAAACGCTTTCCACACCAGCACCATCCACGTCTGTCAAAAAGAATCCTTCAGGTTCTCGTATATGGGTCGATGTTGTC
>JBAYAD010000234.1:0-4406 GCA_041669965.1 Selenomonadaceae bacterium | reverse complement strand
ATGCCTCTGACACGAAAGGTGTCGGGGCTTTTTTCTGTTGTGACGACAGGTTTCTTGAGTATTTCTGCTTTTGGATTGACAATAAAACTGCGGTTGCAAGCAGTTGGCAAGTAGTAAAAAGCGAAAGGAAAGATGTATATGGAATATATCATTGAAATGGAAAATCTAACCAAACAATACGGAACATCTACCGTTGTTGATAACCTCAACATTCATGTGCCGAAAGGTAAAATCTATGGTTTGCTCGGCAGAAATGGAGCCGGAAAAACCACTGCAATGAAAATGATGTTACAGCTTGTTCGTCCGACAGCAGGAACAATCCGATTGTTCGGAACAAATTACAGGGAAAATGAGGGGAATATTTATCAAAAAATAGGCTCTCTTATTGAAACACCGGGCTTTTATGATAATCTGACTGCCTATGAAAATTTACAGCTCTTAGGTTGTCTGCGAGGGCGTAGAAAAAAAGAAGATATAAACAAAGCATTGGAAGTTGTCGGTCTTCAAAATGAACGCACTAAGCCCTTTGCTGACTATTCTTTAGGAATGAAGCAGCGCCTTGGAATTGTCGCCGCAATTATACATGAGCCAGAACTGCTCATACTTGATGAGCCGATTAATGGCCTTGACCCGATAGGTATATCAGAAATTCGCTCGTTTCTGTCCGAATTGAGCCATAATAAAGGAACCACAATTTTTATTTCCAGTCATGTTTTAAGTGCGATTGAGCAAATTGTGGATGTTATCGGTGTTATGCACGAAGGACGATTAATAGAGGAAGTGAACATGTCAGAACTCCACAAGCGTAACCGTAGGTACATTGAATTTGATTTATCTGATACGATAACGGCTGCACAATTGTTAGAAAGCAACTATCGGATTACAGATTATTCTGTACAGGGGAATACGATAAAAGTTTATGATTGTACTCATAACTGTGGTGAAATCAACAAAACTTTTGTGAAAAATGGTCTGTTAGTGACAAAAGTAAATATGAGTGAAGAAAATTTAGAAGATTACTTTTCAGAATTGATTGGAGGTGTTGGTATTGCTTAGTCTTATTTACTGTGAGCTGTTAAAATTAAAGCGTTCTAAAATGGTACTTATCAGCATTTTAGGGGTCATGTCCACGCCATTTATGGTGTTTATAGACGCGGGGCAAACACATTTTAAACATCCAGAACTGTCTTTTACATTAGGCGACATATATGACGTCAGCTTGCTTTATAGCATGTTGTTAACAAACATGATGATTTATGTGGCTATTACCGCTTATTTATTCAGTAGAGAATATACAGAGAACACTTTGAAAACCATATTGCCGATACCAATTTCAAGAATGGCGTTTATGCTTGGAAAGTTTTGCATCCTATTTCTTTGGATTATCGTGCTGACCGTTGTAATATGGGGAAGTATTCTTATTTTATTTGCTCTCTATCATGTTGTATTTGGTATGCAGGAGTTCAGTTTTGTTGTTGCGGGTGAATGGCTTTTGAAGCTGCTGCTCGGTAGTGTATTCATGTTTTTAACAATTTCTCCTTTTGCTTTTATAGCTGAAAAAACGAAAGGATTTGTTGCACCGGTGGATTGCTTCCGCAGTCATTGTCATGGGGAGTGCCTCCCTTTCCAATCAAGAATTAGGTGCGTTATATCCGTGGACAATTGCTTTCTTTTTGATAAAAGGAAAAATAGAAAGTACAGGGTATCCAATCTTGTGGGCAATAGGTATTATCGTTTTGGTATCCGTCATAGGTTTCTTTGCGACATTTAGCTATTTCAAAAGGGAGGATTTAAAATAATGGCATTAGACTTTATAGAAGTTCTAAAAGTGATTTTTCTTGGCATTGTAGAGGGAATTACAGAATGGCTGCCCATCAGCAGCACAGGGCATATGATTCTTATGGACAAATTTATTTTTCTTAATATAAGTGAAGCGTTTAAGAAAATGTTTTTTGTGGTGATACAACTTGGTGCTATTTTTGCAGTTGTTGTAATGTTTTGGAACAAGATGTTCCCGTTTCAGTTCAAAGATAAAATGCAGTCGATTGTTAAAAAAGATACTTTTTCGCTCTGGTCTAAGGTTGTGACCGCCTGTATTCCAGGGGCTATCGTAATAATTCTCTTTGATGACTATATTGAGGCACATCTGCATACCCCGATTGTCATTGCAATGGCTTTGATTTTTTACGGTATCGCATTTATTTTAATTGAAAATTGGAACAAAAAACGAATTTTGCATATCAGTAAACTATCTGATATTACATATCAAGCAGCACTGATGATTGGTTTATTTCAAGTATTATCAATTATACCTGGCACCTCACGCTCAGGTGCAACGATTATTGGTGCTCTGCTGATTGGAGTATCCAGAGTTGTAGCAGCGGAATTTACATTTTTCCTTGCCGTGCCTGTGATGTTTGGGATGAGTGCACTGAAAATATTAAAATTTGGTGTTGCTTTTACAAGTGCAGAAGTATTAACAATGGGATTTGGCATGATGGTAGCATTTATAGTCTCAGTGCTTGTAATCAAATTTTTAATGGGCTATATCAAAAAGCATGACTTCAAAGTATTTGGTTGGTATCGAATCGTGCTTGGAGCAATTATATTATTGTATTTTGGATTTTCCACATTTATTGGGTACCTATAGGGGCACACCTGTCAAGATAAAATCCGAAGAATTTTATAATGAATCAGGCGGTAGCCTTTGCGGTAGGCAATAATTGAACAGAATGGTAGATTTTAGCTGGTGGGATGTCACCAATGGCTGAGTGGCAACGTTGGAAATTATATATTTTAATGTAGAGGTGGATGGCCTGTCTGGCTTTACAAATATTTGCATATGGCGTAAGGTATGATTCCTCCTACTTGAAGGTTGCGTAACCAGCATTCAATCAAGACATTATCTGCCCAACGACTTTTACAATTCGTGCTTTGACGAATAAGATTTTCTCGCAAGTAGGTCTTGTACCCTTTACTGGTAAAATAGACTAAAGAAAAGGGATTACTCCCTTTCCCTCGTCTAAGAACCGTACGTGAGAGTTTCCCTCTCATACAGCTCAAGCATTTCTTCACCATTTCTGGTGGCAAACAGCGAAATTAACTTCATCTTTCTTCTTATAAAATATGCTTCATGTATGAAGGGTTTTTGAGAAATCTGTAGTTTTGGATGTCGAATGATATCTATCTTTCTTAGATTTATAAGGCTGGATTCATCTGTCATAAACAGCCATGGTTATGCAATACGGCTTAAGGAGAATTGCCTTCCATCTGGAAGAGGAGGTAACTGCAAAGGCGCTTGTCCATCCATATAGATTTCTAGCTTTTTATGGCGAATTTTTATATCAAACAAAAAGATGGGATTACCCCAGACGCGTTATCTGCAAAATAGAAAAGCGTCCGAAAGAACTTTTTGTTCGCCATACATTCATTGTGACCAACATGGCACTGTCACCACAGAAACTAGTACAGTTTTGCTGCAATCGCGGTCGAATGGAAAATTTCATCAATAAATCCAAAAACAAATTTGGTTTTGCTACAATGAGCAGTCATTCTATAGTTGTTAATGCGAATCGTTTACAGATTTATATGCTCGCATACAATCTTTTTAACTGGTTTCGCCGTTTATGTCTGCCAGAAAAAATGAAAAAGTTCCGTACAGAGACCATTCGGCTAAAACTATTGAAGATTGCAGGAAATACAGTGAAGGTTTTTTGTGTTGCTAAATCAGTAGTCCAACATGATAAATAATTCGGGTTTACTACTCTATATTTAAAATTGGGGATTCCGTTTTTGCTTAAAATCTGTAGAATATAACTTGGGAGCTAATTAACTTTGAAAAAAGGAAATATATCTAATGAACCAGAAGAGGTCAAAAAATTAGAAACATTGCGCGTAGACGTCGAATTAACCGAAAAAAAGATTTAAACTTACAAGCAATACTGCATTAATGTTAATACACCAAAGGAAAAAGATATTAAAAAAATTTCAAAAATCAAACGTTGATTATAAAAAGGAGTCTAGCTCTTTGTCACAATGTTGTGGTCTGGAGATGACAGGGAAATGCGGTCCCTGTTTTTTTATATACACAGTTCACGACACAATCTAATAATTAGTAGAGTATGTAAAATGGGATGGTGTGTGTGACTCTATATCTGATTTTCCATAATAATGGGGTAACGGTTGCTTCATAAATAAGATCCCATCTTGATTTTACCACAATAAATTAGGCCTCCTATGATTTTTGTTTTATCATAGAAGACCCATTTAGTATTAAATCCCCCAATTTTTACAGTATCCTCGTACTGAAGTAATAAATATACTGTTATTTCTTCAATAGATGCTTTTATACACTCATTTATTCGTTTTAAATTTTAAATTTTTGTATCGCATCCTGTAATTCAGTT
>JBAYAD010000233.1:0-4420 GCA_041669965.1 Selenomonadaceae bacterium | reverse complement strand
GAAAATGCTGTCATCCGTGGTACTCAGCTATATGAAGGCCTTATACTTCTACAAAAACAGCATCCAATCATCGGGGACATACGCGGTATCGGTCTTATGCGCGGAGCTGAGTTTGTCCATGCGGACAAAAGTCCAGCTCCTAAAGAACTCGACATCATTCTCGAAGAAATGAAGGATCGTGGTTTTATCATCGGTAAAAACGGAATTAACCGCAATGTCATGGCCTTCCAGCCTCCCCTCGTTATCACAAAAAAAGATATCAACGATATTCTTACTACTCTTGAAGATGTACTTAAAAAGTTTAATTATTAAAAACATCATCACAAAAAGCACTACATACGAAAGATCCTTTTCTCATCGTATGTAGTGCTTTTGTTTTCTTTATGCATTTTTAATTTGTGTCAATACTTCCAGGAGTAACTTTACCTGCACTGCAACTGTATCAAGCTGCAATCTTTCCTGTGGACTATGGATATCAATCGACGTAACACCGACCGATACCATATCAAGGTTTGGATTGCGCTGAATAAACCAACCACATTCGAGACCTGCATGAATAATTTCGATCTTCATTTTTTTCTTATTTTGCTTTTCAAATAGATGTGTCATAAGCGGTAAAAGCTTGCTGTTGCGTTTTTCTGCCCAGCCTGGTGATTGTGTACCAAAGCTAACCGCAAAACCACTAAGAGCAGCAAGATCTTTCGCCATTTGCTTAAATTCACATAGTTTCGCATCGATTGATGAACGCGGTAAAAACGAGATTGTAACTGAATCTTTGTTTGTTGTGACAACGCCAAGATTAGCTGAAGATTCAACAAGCCCCACAATTGACTGTGCCATCGCATAAACACCTGTATGAAGAACAGAAAGCATACATAACAAGGCATTTCTATCTGCTGCAGCAAAAACCTGCTTCGGTAAAGCTACCGGTTCTATGATGATCTGTAGTTCTTTTTCTACACCACTATAGATCGCCGCAAAATCTTTATTCAGCTCTTGCAATATTGTATCTATATCTGCACACCTGTTTTTGTCAAGCTCACTTACTGCAACAACCGCTTCTGCTTTTACCGCAATGGCATTACGTGCCATACCGCCATTAAATGAAGCCAGTTCAAAATCGATATCCGCATCCAGTATTCGCCGTAAAGTCAGTGCCAATAGACGATTTGCATTGGCTCGCCCACAGTTAATTGCCTCGCCAGAGTGTCCACCAACAAGACCTTTAACAACAATCCGCATTGCTTTTTTATATTTTGGTTTACGCCAATTCAGCAAATAAGAAAAGTTAATATTTATACTACCAGCACTGCTTACAGTGACTTCATCATAATTTTCCGAATCACAGTTAATGAGATAAGTTGCATCTGCAAAATGCTTTGCTGCAAGATTGATTGCCCCTTGCATTCCATCTTCTTCATCAACTGTAATAATTGCCCGAATTGGTCCATGAACAAACTTTGTCTTCAAAATATAAATGATTTCTGCTACACCAATACCATCATCTGCTCCCAGGCTTGTCCCTTCAGCATAAAGATATTTTTCATCGCGACACATCTTTATTGGATCCTTCAGCGGATCAAACACTACGCCTTCATCAGCAACACAAACCATATCCATATGTGCCTGTACTATTGTCAATGGCACAGCTTCATAGCCAAATGTTGCAGGTTTATCAGCAATAATGTTTAGATTTTTGTCCTGCTGGACTTTTAAACCCATTGACTTTATATATTCATATAAATACCCGCTGATTTTTTCCTCATGACCAGATTTTCGTGGAATCATAGCAATTTTTTTAAATTCTTCCAGTATATCTTCCAATATTTCTTTATCTTCCATTGGCACCTCCACAAATAAAACAGTTGCTATACATTGCAGCCCTATCAACCTACCTAAAAAAACACAAAACAAAGCTACCTTCTAACAGATAGCTTTGTTTTTCTTCAAAATAAAAACAACTTACTATTCTTTATCAACTTTACAGGAAGGTGCACTTACGCTAACACCAGCGGGAACATAAAGCACCATCATATCTGACACACGCTTCGCCTCACCATCTACTATATAGCATACTCCGTTGATAAAATCACATATTCTTCGCTGTTCAGCAAAATCAACTCTTTCATAATTTATAATAGCCGCTTGATTCTGCTTCAATGCATCTGCTACTACCATCACCTGATCAAAATCTTCCGGAACATACACTAGTATCTTGAGATCCGGAACCTTTGTCGTATAAACAGTAAGTTTTGCACGCGTCGATGGTACTTCCGCTGCATACGAAACATCTGGTCCATTAGCAACTTTACGCGTCGAAGAAATGTATTCGTTCTTTTTTTCTGCTTCTGTATCAACAAGTATTTCTTCTTCCTCAATTGGCATCAATGCATCCGTTATTTTTTCAATAAACCTAAACATTCTCTTCGCCTCCGAATTTATTATCTATACGTACCTATAATAGCTATATTATGTTATAATTCTATAAAAAAAAAGCAAAGTCCTGCTAAAAAACCAATTTTTCAGCAGGACTTTTTAACCATTTTTATATTTATTTATTACTTTTTCGTGACCGGCCACGTGCAGCTCTGTCAAGTACAGTCTTACGCAAACGAATGTTTTCTGGAGTTACTTCAACGAGTTCATCATCATTAATATACTCAAGTGCTTGTTCCAAGCTCAGTATACGTGGTGGCGTGAGACGAATCGCTTCATCAGAAGAAGATGTTCTCATGTTAGAAACATTTTTTTTCTTACATGGGTTAACATCCATATCCACATCACGAGAATTTTCGCCGACAATCATGCCTTCATAAACAATCTGATTTGGCGAAACAAACATCGTACCACGATCTTGCAATGTGAACAGGCCATATCCTGTCGTTTCCCCTTGTTCAAACGCAACAAGAGAGCCACGTGCTCGTCCTGGTATATCTCCCTTATATGGCACATAACCATGGAAGACATGATTCATAATGCCATTTCCTTTTGTATTTGTAAGAAATTCCGAACGAAAGCCAATAAGACCACGTGCCGGAATAACGAATTCCATACGAAGGTAACCCGATACTTCTGTCATATTAGAAAGTTCCGCTTTACGCGTCCCAAGAGATTCCATAACCGTTCCCATAAATTCCTGTGGTACTTCAATTGTAAGATTTTCGAGTGGTTCACAACGCTGACCATTAATTTCGCGATATACAACTTCTGGTTTACCAACCTGAAGTTCATACCCTTCACGACGCATTGTTTCAATAAGAATCGAAAGATGAAGTTCTCCACGACCTGCAACTCTGAATGTGTCTGCTACATCTGTTTCTGTAACATTGAGACTTACATTTGTTTCAATTTCCTTAAAAAGACGATCACGCAAATGGCGTGATGTTACAAACTGACCTTCACGACCAGCAAAAGGACTCGTATTAACACCAAACGTCATAGCAAGCGTTGGTTCATCAATATTGATTGCCGGTAAAGCTTCTGGCTTTTCTGCATCTGCAATCGTATAGCCAATACTCACATCACCAAGACCTGTAACGGCAACAATATCACCCATTCCAGCTTCTGCAACTTCGACACGCTTAAGCCCCTGATAAACAAAGAGCTTACCAATCCGTGCTTTTGTTTCATTATCGCCATCAATAAGGATAACGGCCTGATTAGCTTTTGCCCCACCGCGAATAATACGACCGATAGCAACACGGCCAACATATTCATCGGCATCAAGCGTTGTAACCATGATCTGTAAAGGACCATTAGCATCACCATGTGGTGCCGGAATTTCTTTTATAAGAAGATCCATCAGCGGATCAAGATTATCGCTCTCATCTTCCATATTCATCTTTGCAATACCATCACGAGCTGCTGCATAAACAACAGGGAAGTCCAGCTGATCATCATCTGCACCAAGCTCCATAAAAAGTTCCAAAACCTCATCATAGACATCATCAACGCGTTGATCCGGACGATCAATTTTATTAATAACAACGATAGGCTTCAACTTCTGCTCCAGTGCCTTGCGTAAAACATATTTTGTCTGTGGCATAGGACCTTCAAAAGCATCAACAAGCAGCAAAACACCATCAACCATATTGAGGACACGTTCTACCTCACCACCAAAATCAGCATGACCTGGTGTATCAACAATATTGACCTTTATACCCTTATACATAATTGCTGTATTCTTCGAAAGAATTGTTATCCCTCGTTCGCGTTCGAGATCATTCGAATCCATAACTCGATCTGTAACTTGTTCATTCGAACGAAAAACATGACTTTGTCTAAGCATTGCATCGACCAATGTTGTCTTACCATGATCAACATGGGCGATAATTGCAACGTTTCTTAATCCTTCACTTATACTCATTATTAAATAACTGCCTCCTAAAAATAAAAGAAAAAGAACGCAAAATCTACATCT
>JBAYAD010000232.1:0-4441 GCA_041669965.1 Selenomonadaceae bacterium | reverse complement strand
TTGCTTATTCTCTTATTTAAGGGCTAATAAGAGCAATAAGGGACAAATAAGGGACAAAATCATATTTTTAGACAACAAAAAAGCCTCCGAAAACCTCGGAGGCCTTGAATTCACTGGAGCTGATGATAGGATTTGAACCTACGACCTGCTCATTACGAATGAGCTGCTCTACCAACTGAGCTACATCAGCAAGACTAACAATATATATAATAGCGTATGTATAGATGAATGTCAATGGGGAAGTTTTAAATTGTTAAAAATAGTTGTATGGTAGACGCAGTGCTTGGAATATGGTAAAATAAAATCATATGTAATTTGTAAACTATTCCGGGGAGAGATCTCCGGATAAATTTGTTATAAGGATGAGGAACACAATTTATGATTAGTACAAGCGGTGTAACACTGCAGTTTGGTAAAAGGGTTTTATTTAAGGATGTAAACATTAAGTTTACACCGGGAAATTGTTATGGTGTTATCGGAGCAAATGGTGCGGGGAAGTCTACTTTTTTGCGATTGCTTTCTGGTGAGATCGAGACTACGAATGGCAGCATAGATATTACGCCGGGCGAGCGTCTTGCTGTTTTAAAGCAGAATCACTATGAGTTTGATGCGTATGAAGTGTTGAAAACGGTTATTATGGGACATAAGCGCCTTGTCGAAATCATGGATGAGAAGGACGAACTCTATGCAAAACCGGATTTTTCTGATGCGGATGGGATGCGTGTCTCGGAACTGGAATGTGAGTTTGCTGAGCTTGATGGTTGGGATGCAGAACCGGAAGCAGCGCGTCTGCTAAATGGTCTTGGGATTCCTGAAGCACAGCATTCCATGAAGATGGCAGATCTTGCAGGGAGTGAAAAGGTCCGTGTACTTTTGGCACAGGCGCTTTTCGGTAATCCGGACATCCTGCTTCTTGATGAACCGACAAATCATCTCGATATTAATTCAATCAATTGGCTGGAAAACTTCCTGGCCGATTTTGAAAATACAGTTATTGTTGTATCACATGACCGTCATTTTCTGAATCAGGTTTGTACTCATATCGCGGATGTGGATTTTGGCAGTATTCGTCTTTATGTTGGCAATTACGATTTCTGGCTTAAGTCAAGTCAGCTTGCATTGCAGTTATCGCAGGATGCAAATAAGAAAAAAGAAGAAAAAATGAAGGATCTTCAGGCATTTATTCAGCGGTTTAGTGCCAATGCTTCGAAGTCGAAGCAGGCAACATCGCGTAAGAAGATGCTTGAAAAGATTACGCTGGATGATATCCGTCCATCCTCACGCCGTTATCCGTATATTGCATTTAAACCGGAGCGTGAAGCGGGTGACCAGTTGCTCATGGTTGAAGGTATATCTAAGACGATTGATGGTGAAAAGGTATTGAACAATGTAAGCTTTACCCTCAAAAAAGGTGATAAAGTTGCACTTGTCGGACCCAATAGCCTTGGCAAGACAGTACTCTTCAAAATTCTTACAGGTGAGATGGAGCCGGATGAAGGTTCTTTCAAATGGGGAATTACGACAACGCAGGCTTATATCCCAAAAGATAACTCGAAATTCTTTGATGATGTGAAGCTGAGTCTTCTCGACTGGCTGCGTCAGTTTTCAAAAGATCAGGATGAATCGTTTGTGCGTGGATTCCTTGGACGCATGCTTTTCTCTGGGGAAGAAAGCTTGAAAGAGGCAGGAGTGCTTTCTGGGGGAGAAAAAGTTCGCTGCATGCTTTCACGCATGATGCTCAGTGGAGCGAATGTGCTTATGCTTGATGAACCGACGAATCATCTCGATCTTGAGTCGATCACATCGCTAAATGATGGCCTTATTGCTTTCAAAGGAACGATGCTTTTCGTATCACATGACCATGAGTTTATTCAGACGATAGCCGATCGAATTATTGATATTACACCAGATGGTGTTGTTGACCGTGTGACCTCCTATGATGAGTTCCTTTCTAATGAAACGGTCAAGCAGCAGCTGGCGGAGAAATATAAGAAATAAGCTGCATAGAGCAGACTGGACAGGGAATTTCGCATAAAAAAGCGACATTTCCTGTTTTTTTTGTGTGATAACTTGTATACCGGAAAGTTTTGTTTTATTATAGAATATGTATGTGAAATTTTTGCAAGAAATGGAGATTACTCATATGCTGGGAAATTTGCTCCAAAATGCAATTTATAAAGAAGACAGCGGCTCAACAAGCCGCTTGCGGGAAATGGTTCGTGTCCTTCGGAAACGGGAGATTGTTCGTGGCATAACGCCTGTCAAGATGCGACAGATTCTTGAGGATCTTGGACCAACGTTTGTCAAACTGGGTCAGATTATGAGTATGCGGCCGGATTTTTTTCCACAAGAATATTGTGATGAACTCATGAAGCTTCAGTCTGAGGCAAAACCACTGCCCTTTGAGATTATAAAGACTGTTGTTGAAAAAGAATATCAGTGTCGCTGGACAAAGGTCTTTAGCTCGATTGATGAAGAGGTGCTGGGCTCGGCATCAATTGCACAGGTCCATAAGGCCATACTGACAAATGGAGAAAAAGTTGTTATCAAGGTACAGCGTCCAGGGATATATGATATTATGTCAAAGGATATTGTTCTGCTGAAGCGAGCGGCGACGTTACTGAAGGTTATTAGTAATTCGCGTGATGTTATTGACTTCAATATGATTCTCAATGAAATGTGGGCCATTGCTAAGCAGGAAATGGATTTTCTTATGGAAGCTGATCATAACGATGAGTTTCGTCATCTGAATATTGATGTGGACTATGTGACATGCCCGATTGTGAATCGCCATCTTACAACTTCACGTATTCTTGTCATGGAGTATATTGATGGGATACAGATTGACAAGCTTGATGAGCTCAGAGCAAATGGTTATGATATGACGCAGATCGGAATGCAGCTGGGTGAAAACTATGTCAAGCAAATTATTGATGATGGATATTTCCATGCGGACCCGCATCCAGGAAATATCTGGATACGTAAGGGCAGGATCGTTTGGCTGGATCTTGGTATGATGGGGCGGTTATCCAATAAGGACCGAGCAGCGCTGAAAAAAGCGGTATTTGCCCTCGTGAATCATGATACGTTTGAAATGAAGTCAGCTGTATTGGCAATTGGTGTACCGAAAGGGCGCATTAATCATACTCAGCTATATGAGGATATTGATGCGATGATGATGCAGTATAATGACATGGACTTTGCGACGTTGCAGCTTGGGGCGCTGGCGCGTCAGATTATGAATATTCTGCGTCGAAATAATATTGGCATTGTACCGGGAATTAGTATGTTTGCTCGTGGGGTTCTTACGATTGAGGGCGTTATGCGTATTTGTTGTCCAAAGGTTAGTTTTGTTGATATTTTTGCTCGGAATCTGCGAGCGGATTTTAAGAAAAATTTTGATTTACGAGAAGAGCTCAGTAAGGCAAAACGCGAAGGTTACATTCTTATGCGTAAATCTATGCAGCTTCCAGAACAGATTTCTGATATTTTGAAGATGACGATGAGTGGTCAGACGAAGGTGAATCTCGATCTTACAGGGTCGGAAGAACCGCTTCGCGGTATTGACAAGATGATTAATAAGCTGATTTTGGGGATTATTAGTTCGGCTTTGCTTTTGGGTTCAAGTATTATTTGTACGACGCAGATGACACCAAAAATTATGGAGATTCCGATTCTTGGTGTGTTTGGCTATTTGTCAGCACTTGTCTTGTGTGCACGATTGCTCATAAGCATATTGAAGCATAAATAAGGAGGCATTTTGATTTGCAAGGAATACGAGGAGCTATAACAGTAGAAAGTAATAACAAGAACGAGATTTTTTCAGCAGTACAAAAGATGCTCATGGAGATACTTCTGTGTAATGAGATTGGTCCGGAGGATATTGGTGCAGCACTTTTCAGCGCAACAGATGACCTTACAGCCGTATTTCCGGCTGCGGCGGCCCGTACACTTGCAGGCTGGGATTTTGTGCCGCTTTTCGATGCACGTCAGTTGGAAGTCGATCATAGTTTGCAAAAGTGCATTCGTGTACTTTTACTTGTCAACACGGATAAGCAACAGCGTGAGATCAGGCATGTATATCTTGGGAAAGCTGTTGTTCTGCGTCCGGATTTGACAAATAAATAAACAGAAGGTAGGAATTATAGTAAAATGGAACAAGTAAAGATTCACCCAGTGGACGAAAAATTACCGCTTTGGCAGCTGTTTGTGTATGGCTTACAGCATGTGCTTGCAATGTATTCCGGAGCTGTAGCTGTACCACTCATTCTCGCAGGGGCACTTCATTTGGAAAAAACCCAGCTTATCTACATCATCAATGCAGATTTATTCACTTGTGGTGTAGCGACCCTTATTCAGACATTGAGTTTTGGTCCGTATATTGGTTCGAAGCTGCCAATCATGCAGGGCTGCACGTTTGCTGCCGTAACGACGATGATCA
>JBAYAD010000231.1:0-4467 GCA_041669965.1 Selenomonadaceae bacterium | reverse complement strand
TGCGACTTCAAAAGAGGAGCTGGATGAGATTCTGGGGCTTATTCATGTTGATTATACAGTATTGCAGCCAGTGACTTCACCACAGGATGCATTAAGGCCGGATGCACCGTTGCTTCATTCGACTGGAAATATCATGAGCAAAGAGCTTTTACAACGGGGTGATGTAAAAAAGGCACTTAAGGAATCGAAATATGTAGTGACTCATAAATATCATACGCCGTTTAATGATCATGCGTTTATGGAACCAGAATGTGCTATCGCCATACCAGAAGGTGAGGATGGGCTTTTGTTGTATACTGGAGGACAATCGGTTTATGACGAGCAAAGGGAAATAGCTAATATGCTTTGCATATTGCCGGAAAAGGTACACTGTCATTCCATGCTGGTGGGTGGCGGCTTTGGCGGCAAGGAAGACATGAGCGTACAACATCATGCTGCATTGATGGCTTGGTATACGAAAAAACCGGTAAAGGTGAAATTTTCCCGCCAGGAAAGCCTGGACTACCATCCAAAGCGTCATGCAATGGATATGGAATTTACGCTGGCTTGTGATGAAAACGGAAAATTTACGGCGATGCGGGCCTTTATTATAGCGGATACTGGTGCGTATGCATCCTTGGGAGGACCGGTACTGCAAAGAGCCTGTACTCATGCCGGCGGTCCGTATAATTATCAAAATATTGATATCCTGGGGATGTCAGTGTATACGAATAACGTAGTAGGTGGGGCCTATCGTGGTTTTGGTGTTACACAAAGCTGTTTTGCCATTGAAAATAATATCAATCTTTTAGCCGAGAAGGTAGGGATATCTGCCTGGGAGATCCGTTGGCGCAACGCCATAAGCCCGGGAGAAGTTTTGCCCAATGGACAAATTGCCGATGAAAATTGTGCTATGCGTGAATGCCTAGAAGCGGTCAAAACCATCTATGAAGAAAACAATTATGCCGGCATAGCCTGTGCCTTTAAAAACAGCGGTATGGGTGTTGGACTAAAGGATATCGGGCGATGTATACTATCGGTTGAAGCAGGTATTGTCCATATTCGGACATCAGCGGCATGTATGGGACAGGGAATTGCAACGATGTGCACGCAGATGGTATTTCAGGCTACGGGGATTACTCCATCACTGTTGCTGCATGAGGCCCCTGATACTGTGCGTACACCTGATTCAGGGACAAGCACGGCATCCAGACAAACAGTTATAACTGGAGAGGCTGTGCGCCGGGCAGCAGAAAAACTAAAAATTGCGCTTAGTGGGGGAAAAACATTAAATGATTTGGAAGGACAAACATTCTATGGTGAATTTTCGGCAAGGACGGACCCTATGGGTTCACTCAAGCCTTTCCCGATAAGCCACGTCAGTTATAGCTATGCAGCCCAGGTTGTTGTCCTTAATGATGAAGGAAAATTGCAGCAAGTAGAAGCTGCCTATGATGTAGGGACACCCGTCAATGTTCCTTCCGTGGAAGGACAGATTGAGGGAGGTATCGTTATGGGGCTTGGCTTTGCACTTACGGAAGATTTTATCGTAGAAAACGGCTATCCGAAAATGAATATGGCGTCATTAAATTTGATGCGGGCTACGGCTGTTCCACCAATAAAGGTGAAGTTAGTGCAGGCGAAAGGGGAAAAATCACTTTATGCATACGGAGCTAAGGGAGTTGGTGAACTTTGTCTCATACCGACTTCACCGGCATGTTCACATGCCTATTATCGTCTGGATAAAGAGTTCAGAACATCCTTGCCGCTGACAAAAACATATTATAAGAAGTAGGTGCAGTTATGATAGGTGCAGTCATTGCAGCAGCAGGCTTATCCAGCCGAATGGGGGCATTTAAGCCACTGCTACCGTATCGGGGCAAGACAATATTGGCAACAACGATAGATAAATTGCATGCTGTAGGTGTGAAGGAAATCATTATAGTAGTGGGACATCGCCACACTGATATAGAAAAATATTTTACAGATGATTCGATGTTAAAGTTTGTTTATAATCCTTATTATCGCGATAAAGATATGCTTTTTTCGCTGCAATATGGGATAAAATCAGTAAAAAAATCGGAAGCTATTTTCCTTATGCCGGCTGATATGCCAGCGATAGCCATCAAAACTTTTTCCGGAATTGTCGATGCCTGGAATAGTAAGAAAGCATCCGTGATTATTCCCTGTCAAAATGGACGCCATAAGCATCCTCCACTTATTGGCAAGCAGTATTTTTCGTCTATTTTATCTTTTCAGGGCGAGGGCGGATTGCACAGCATATTAGAAAAATTGCAAGAGCGCACATTTTTTATGGAAACGATAGATGATGGACTTAACTTTGATGTTGATACTCCTGATGAATATAAAAAATTATTGGAATTTTTAATAGGGAGACATAATGAAAGCGATTTATAAGAAAATTTTAGATCTTTATAAAACCAAGAACCTCTTTTATACAATTACGTCACTTAGTCCTGAAATCGGTAAAAAACGTGTATTGAACAGCGAACAGCTAGAAGAGCTGAGCATCGATATTAAAGCCGAAAACTGCCTGCTGCAATTAATCAGTCAAGAAAAAGCAATTTTATCGAAAATATAAATGACCCACCGCTGGTTGTCTTGGCCGGCGGTGGGCATTTTGCTGCTGCGATAGCAAAATTGGCGCAATTTCTTGAGTTTAATACAGTAGTTATTGATGACCAGGCAGCGTTTGTTACAAAGGAGCGATTTCCGCATTCCAAAAGATATGCTCAAGATGTTGGCGATACACTGCAGCATGATTTTGGCAATAATGCATATTATGTGGTTGTGACCAGGGGACATAAGGATGATTTTCGGGCGGTATCCATGTTTTTGAGTAAAACGCATTATCGTTATGTGGGTATGATTGGCAGTCGGCAGAAGGTCGCAATTACGATGAAGAAGTTAGCAGATCAGGGCTATACACAGTCAACGCTGCCACAGATACACGCACCGATAGGACTGCCAATCGGTGCAATTACACCGGAAGAAATAGCAGTGAGCATTTTAGCGCAGATTATTGAAGTGAAAAGCTCATTCGTTGGTGACCAATCGCAGCACAACTTGTTTGAAGCATTGGCACAGATTGATGAGGATGCAGCCATCGCAACGATCATAGAAAAGCATGGTTCCTCGCCACGTGGTATAGGCAGTAAAATGCTGGTTACTAAAAGCCAAAAGGTATTTGGCACAATAGGCGATGGTGCAGTAGAATATGCTGCTCAATTACCAATGCTTTTGACTAGATCCATGTTTAGGTAAAATTCAAGGGGTACTGAGTTCATTCCCTATATTTCCACTACTGAAATCAAGGGGTTGTACTTGTGGGCATAATTTAGGTTGTTTTTCTATTTTTCTATATATAAATTTGATTTTTCTGCTTATTTACCAAATATTAATTATATAAGGTTTTATAATAGTTGCCTTTGTCGTTTGCGGTAAGCAATGGGCGTGAATAATATAAAGCGTTTGAAAATCTTGGAAAAATAGCTGGGGCTATCAAAACCAACCTGATTACAAATTTCTGTGATGGAGGCATCCGTATCCGTAAGTAATCGTGCAGACACTGACACTCGGTATTTAAGTAAATATTGTATGGGTGATATTCGAATGGTTTTTTGGAAGCAGCGCAGACATTCTCGTTCGCTGATATTGGCTATTGCAGCAAACTGCTGAAGCTTGAGTGGTTCGGCATAGTGTTGATGTAAAAAATCCAGCATAGCATTAATGCGTACTGTGTCCTGGCATTCACTTTGCTTGGGCTGTTTAAGAAGTGATTGCATATTTTTAATAATTAAGTACCATATATGAGATAGTTTTTCACGTATAAGCAACTCATAACCAAATTTATTTAAGTCGTAAATTTTAATAGCTTCGCTAATACACTGTACGGCTTGATATTGCCATTTAATTTCGCAATGGAATGGCACACCAGGTAATATGTTGCAGTCTAGCAGCGGGCGCACATAACGCTGTTCAAACATACTTTCTGTCGTGCCAGATACTAGATTCGAATGAAAGACAAGTGAATTCAATGTGCAGCCTGCATCACCTATAATCTGCATTGAGTGCAATACATTGGAATTGATGAAAGCACCTTCACCTTTCTGCAAAGTGAAATCCATTCCGTTTAGCTTTACATGCATGGCACCACTACGTACTATTACTACTTCAGTTTCTTCATGCCAATGCCAGGGGATATCGCCAGTCACATTATTGCTTAAATCAGAAAAATAGGCCCCACAAGGAAACATTGGTGTACCTCGTACTTCCAATTCGCGCCGATCTGTATCAAGAATTAACTTACGACAAATTTGTTTAGACATTTTGACTGCCTCCTAATCAATATGGCGGTTTTATTATAGTATAAGTCCTTGATGTTATTGTTACAAGTAATAGATGGCGATATAATTATAATTGTAAAGCAATTTTGTAAAGTGACATGATGAAAACCAATTTATCATT
>JBAYAD010000230.1:0-4470 GCA_041669965.1 Selenomonadaceae bacterium | reverse complement strand
GTAGAGCATGGCATCACCGAGGCCGTTACGGGAATTGATCTCGTACGTGCGCAGATTCGCATCGCAGCAGGTGAACCTTTATCGATAAGTCAGAAAGACGTCACCTTTACCGGACATGCTATCGAATGCCGTATTAATGCTGAAGACCCGGACAACAACTTTTTGCCATCACCGGGAAAAATCGACTTTTTGCACGAACCAAGCGGTCCACGCGTACGTTTTGACAGTGGCGTGTCTGCCGGACTATCGATTGAACCCTACTATGACTCTCTTATCGCAAAGATCATCGTTCATGGACGCACACGTGGAGATGCAATCAAGATCATGCAGCGTGCTCTTAACGAATTTAAAATTGAAGGTATTAAGACGACCATATCCCTGCACAAGCGCATTCTTGAGGATGATTACTTCTGCACTGGCAATATTGATACACAGTTTATCAAAAATCGGCTGCCAGCCTATGAACAGAATCCGCCAAAGCGCAAGCTAAAGAATAAAATGGACCTTGCTGCCTCGATCAACAGCAGTATGTACTATGCCTGATAAAATATGAATATGATAAAAAACGACAGGAAACCAAATAGAGTTTCCTGTCGTTTTTTTTATAGTCAAAATTTCCTTTGAAGTTTTCTTTTCATTTTTCCATCAATATAATCTTATCTGCCGGTATCGTAAGAAACAGCTGAACGGAAGTGGAAGTAATTTTCTGCCAAAGCTCTTTATCTACATCCCAAAGCAGAGTTTTGCCGCTTGTTCCCTTTACCCGCACTAAAACAAGATAGGAAAAGCTATCCTCGATAACGCGGACGACTTCCATCAAAAAAGTGTTTTCTGCCATTTCATCCTCCGCCAGTTTAAAAAAGTGCGCGCGAAAACCTGCATAGTATAGATTTTGCGGCACGCGCCTTGCTATATGAAGCTGCAATCCCCAATCCTCTACGGCAATCGTATGGTCATCAATCAGTCTTGCCTTTGAAATATTTTTACAGCCTGTCAGAAGTGTTCCTGCCATCGTCTGCGGATTTTCAAAAAGTTCTTTTTTTGTGCTGATTACCTCGATATGACCTTGATTCATAACAGCAACACGATCACAAAGACGATAGACCTCATCCCTGTCATGTGATACAAAAAGCGCTGCACCATCATAGCGCTCAAGTATTTCCAGCATTTCCTGTTCGAGCTGCCACTTGAGATAACTGTCAAGTGCCGAAAAAGGCTCATCTAATAATAGAATTTTTGCCTCAGATGCCAATATGCGGGCAAAAGCGACTCGCTGCTGCTGACCGCCGGATAATTTCTGTGGATAGGCATTTTCAAGATTTTCCAAAGCAAAGCGCCTGATATTTTCTGCTACAATTTTTTTCTTTTCTGCCCTGTCACCAACGGTGACAAAAGCAATGTTTTCAGCAACTGTCATATTAGGAAAAAGTGCATAATTCTGGAACAGGTATCCGACCTTGCGCTGTTGCGGCGGCAAATTAAGTTTTCTGCTGCTGTCAAAAAGCACTTGTCCATCCAGTTCGATTATACCACTATCGGGTGTCTCTATACCGGCAATACACTTGAGCGTCATACTTTTGCCGCAGCCCGATGCTCCCAGAAGCGCCAGGACCTCACCTTCTGTATGAAAAGCTGCCTGCAGCTCAAAGTTCATTAGCTTCTTTTTTATATCAACATTTAGTCTCATCACCCAGCCTCACTTTCCAGCACCGGCGAGCACCTGATTTTTTGTTTTATAGTTGACCCAGTAATTCATGATCATGACAATGGCAAAAGAAAACACCACAACAACGATGACCCAGCGAAAAGCTGTTGCATCGTCATCCGCCTGTACAGCTGAGTAAATTGCTGTTGACATTGTCTGTGTCACACCCGAAACATTTCCTGCAACCATAATAGTCGCGCCAAACTCCCCCAGCGCACGGGTAAACGACAGAATAACACCTGCCAAAATCCCCTGCCGGGCGTTTGGCAAAAGGATCTGCCAAAAAATCTTCCATTCCGACACCCCTAATGTACGAGCCGCATAAATAATATTTTTATCAATCTGTTCAAAAGCACCACGTGCCGTCCTATACATAAGCGGCATTGATACGACAACGGCGGCTGTAACAGCCGCCTCCCAGGAAAACACGAAACGAATATCAAACTGCAAAAGAAGCTGACCCAGCCAGCTTCTTTTGCCAAATATCAATAACAAAAAGAACCCCACTACGGTTGGTGGGAGCACCATTGGCAGTGTAATTATTGCATCCATGATTCCTTGAAAATGCTTCATGCGAACAACAAAACAGGCCATATAAATACCAACAAAAAAAGTAATAAACGTCGCAACAAAAGCTGTCTTTAACGATATGATAAGCGGCGATATATCCATTATTTCACCTGGAAACCGTATTTTTCAAATATTTTTACCATTTCCGGCTTTGATATAAAGGCAAGAAAAGCCGCTGCATCTTCTTTATTCTTACTTCCCTTCAATATCGCTGCAGGATAGATAATCGGCTTATGCGACCCCTCTGGTGCTTTGGCTGCAATCCGAACCTTGGTAGAAATTGCCGCATCCGTTGCATAAACGATACCACAGTCAACCTCTCCGGTCTCTACCCAGGTAAGAACCTGCCGTACGTCCGTTCCATAGGCCGCCTTCGCTTTTACAGCATCAAGACAATTCATCGACGTAAAAACTTCTTCTGAATATTGCCCAACCGGAACACCTTTAGGTTCTCCAAGTGCGATACGTTTTACTTTATCTGTCGTAACGTCATTAAAACTATTTATATCTGCCTTACTGTCTTTGGGTACAATGAGAACAACTTCATTAAGAAGCAGATCCTTGCGCGTTCCAGCCTCTAATTCACCAGCTTTTTCCAGTGTATTCATCTGTCTCTGTGCTGCCGAGAAAAAAAGATCCGACGGTGCTCCCTGCTCAATTGATTTTTGCAAAGCCCCGCTGCTGGCAAAATTGAGCGTAACTTTTACGTTTGGATTTGCTTTTTCATAGTCTGCTGCAAGCTCCTTCATAACATCTGTAAGGCTCGCTGCCGCTGAGATAAATAGTTCTTTCTGCGGTGCTGCTGCAGTCTTCTCTTCTTGTTTCTCCGCTCCGCACCCAGTCAGTATCATGCTCCCCAATAAGGCAGCAATCATAGCAAATACGTACAGTTTCTTTTTCATCGTCATCACTCTTTCTGATTTTTTAATAAACCCTTCTCATTGGACTTTTACGAATCTCCAAAACCGAACAAGACTGGAGGAGACCCCCAGTCTTCTACGCGAGTAACATTCATATCATACAAAAGTCCGGCGGCCTTCAATAATTGTGCCATATCACAGTTACCTGTTCTTTCACCAATACCATTAAGTGTCGTGTCTGCATAAAATGCTCCCGCCTGCAGTGCAGCAACGGAATTTGCTACAGCCATGCCAAGATCGTTGTGTGCATGAAATTCAATGCCAATGCCGGAAATGTCCCGCAAATACTTTACTTTTTCATAGGCCGTCGACGGTATCAGAATACCCACGGTATCAGCAAAACGTATTGATTCGACATCCAGCTTTACAAGCCTTTTTGCCAAAGTTATCATAAATCCCATATCAGCACGTGATGCATCCTCAAAGCCTACAGTTACTTCATAGCCCTTGTCACGAGCAAAACTCACGCATTCGAGCATGCGGCGCAAGAGTTCAGCTTCATTCCAGCCAAGTTTTTCATGAATCTGCAAAGTGGATACCGGCACACTGATATGAATAATATCCGGCTGACAGTCGATGGAGTGAACAATATCTTCATGACTGAGTCGATTCCAAGCGGATATTTTTGCTTGCTGACAACTATCTTTTATTGCCATGACAAGCTCTTTTTCTTCGCTTCCCATTGCCGGTATACCAGCCTCAATCTGGTATACACCAACTTCATCAAGCCACTTTGCCAACGACAACTTTTCTTCATTCGTGAGAACGACATTGGGGCTTTGTGCCCCGTCACGCAATGTCGTATCTATAATATAACGTTTTTCCTGCATATCATGCCAGCTCCTTCACAAGCTCGACAAAGTCATGATTGCTGATAGTTGATTTCTGTACAAGACTTTCCTTTTTCAAAGAAGCTAACAGGCGATTCATATCGATATCTTTTTTATCGAGCTTCAGTTCTTTCAGCTTAGCAGCAATGGCACTGCGGCCTGAATATCTTCCAAGCACGACCTGACGTTTGAGACCAACAAGCTCCGGCGGATATGGCTCGTAAAGTTCCGGATTCTTTAAAATTCCATCCACATGGATACCCGCCTCTACATAAAAAATATGCTCGCCCAGCACTGGTTTATTTGTCGCGATTTTCTGTCCGGTAATCTGACAGAACAACCGGCTTGCTTTTTGTAAAGCCATCATATTCTCTTCGATCATTACCATTTTTTCTGAATGAAGTGCCAGCAGCACCTCTTCCAGACAAGCGTGACCGCCAATTCC
>JBAYAD010000229.1:0-4477 GCA_041669965.1 Selenomonadaceae bacterium | reverse complement strand
TTCTTTGATCTTGAAACAAAGACATCGATACGAAATCTTGAGTCTTCCATTGAGGCGGTAAAGCAAAAAAGTATATGGCTGAAAAATCTTGGCAGATTTCCGGTTCTTAGAGGAAAACCTTAAGTTTTCCTGCTATCAAGCGAGAGAAAAAAGCTGAAAACCAGGCTGGATAAATCATTTTTTGTTCAGGGTAAAGTTTAATTTGCAATGTAAGAACGTATATAAAGGACAATAAAAAATAAAAAAGGTGGAAAAATGATGGTTATTATTATGAATAACGATGCAACAGTACAGAATGTAAAAGATGTTATTGAAGCAATTCAGCAGGTTGGACTTACGGCGCAGGTCATGGAAGGTACACAGCAGAAAATTGTTGGTGTTATTGGTGATAAAGCGAAGATGGGGTCACTTGCCGTCGATGCTATGGACGGGGTGGAAAAGAGCGTAGAAATATCCAAGAGCTACAAGCTTGCAAGCCGGGAATTTCATCCACAGTCGAGTAGTATCAATGTTGCTGGGGTACTGATTGGCGGCGGCAGCATGACGGTCATGGCAGGGCCTTGTGCTGTAGAATCACGTGAACAGCTTTTGGAATCTGCCAAGATTGTCAAAGCGGCGGGGGCACAATTTTTGCGTGGGGGAGCATACAAACCGCGGACTTCGCCATATTCCTTCCAGGGACTTGAAGATGAAGGGCTAAAATATCTTGCTGAAGCGCGTGATCTTACGGGGCTTCGGATTGTCACAGAAGTAACTGAAGTGGAAGCCGTGGAAACGGTATCAAACTATGCAGATATGCTGCAGGTTGGTGCCCGTAATATGCAGAATTTCCGTCTGCTGAAGGAAGTCGGGCGCGGTGATAAACCAGTGCTGCTGAAGCGCGGTCTTGCGGCAACGCTCAATGAATGGCTCAATGCTGCGGAATATATTATGAGCGAAGGCAATCATAACGTTGTACTCTGTGAACGGGGTATCCGCACTTATGAAACGTACACACGAAATACGCTTGATCTTAGTGCTATTGCGGCAATCAAGCACTTAAGCCACTTGCCGATTATTGTTGATCCAAGTCATGGTACAGGCAAGTGGAGAATGGTAAAACCGATGGCTTATGCGGCAATTGCAGCGGGAGCTGATGGTCTTATGATGGAAGTCCATCCTAATCCGGCAAAGGCGCTTTCAGATGGGCCGCAGTCGCTTACACCGGAAAACTATGCCGAAGTCATGAACGGTCTGAAAAAGCTTTCAGCGTTTATGCAGGAAGAAAATATCGCAATCAAAACATTATAATACAAAGAAATGATACACGATTTTTAATGGTGTATCGTTTTTGTAAGCGGATAAAACAAGAATCATAAAAAGTCCTGGCAATACTGCAAAATACGCAGTGTGCCGGGACTTTTTTTATTCTTTGCATTCCATAAAAAATACTTTGATAAATTTTTTGCTGTTGATATGAATCTGAGAAATTGTTGGTTTTTCGTTATTATTCAGAAGCTTCATGATTTTATGAACTTCGGCAAAGTCAAAAAATTTTGCCGCATAGTCTTCAAATTTTGGATTTGTATAATCAACGATACCAATCGAAGCAATACTGACAAGTGCCTGGAAGATCGTGCGGCGCAAACGCTGCTCAAGAGCCTTGGTTTCTTTTTGAATTTCCGGAAGATTAGAGGCTCCACAGCGCTTAGCAGCAAGCTCATTAAAGATGATCTTAAGGCAGGGGAACTCATCGTTGCGCTGTTCATACTCCTGCAGTAAATCAAGCATAGCGAGAAGATCACGACTGCCGGCTTCGCCGGAGATACCAAGTGTACTTAGCAGTATCTCACCACGGCGCGTAAGAGAAATGGTTTCCTGAGCTTGAATTTTTTCTGAGGAAAACGGTGTATGCGGCCGAAGCACGGTATGCAGATTTGTTTCGATGCTGTGAACGAGATCGCGAAGCTGAATGTGTTCACTTACAGAGCGGATTACGCTCAGGACTTCATTGCGATTAATCGGTTTTGTAATATAGTAGTCAACGCCGGATAAGTAGGAATTGCCGACAAGCTCTTTGCTTTCGACTTGGGAGAGCATGATGATTTTACCGGTAAAGTCTTTTTTTATCGCTTTAATGGTTTGAATACCATCGCGCAGCGGCATAAGCATGTCAATGATGAGAATATCAATTTTTTTTATGGACAGCAGCGCATTATCGACCTCCAGGCCGGTTTCCGCTTCAAAAACAATTTCGCCAAGGTCATAGTCATCGATAATTTCACGCAGCATAAAGCGGATTGCTTCGTCATCATCTACAAGCATAAAACGCATAATAAAATCATCCTTTCAATTTAGTCAGAGGAAGAAGAAGCGTAAAAACAACTGTATTAGGAGTATCGGTATGAAGGTCAATGGTACCGCCAAGTTCGGTTGTAAGGTGTCTGACGTAAGGCAGACCAACACCGGTTGAAGAGTTGCCCTGACTATCGAATTTTGTTGTATAGCCAGGCTTGAAAATGAGTTTTCGCCGTTCCGGCGAGATAAAGCTGCCTGTGTTTTTCAGGCAAATAAGAACATCATTGTCAACTTTTGTAAATGACAGCTGAATCGTACCGTATCCTTTAATGGCCTCGACTGCATTTGCAATAAGGTTATTTACAAGCGAAAGTATGGTATATACATGAAGCGGCGGCAGTAAAGCATCGCAGTTCTGCGTAAACGTAATTGTTTTGCCGAGAGAGACTGCATATTTACGCTGCGAATCCAGGATCAGGCGTGCAAGCTTTTCGCAGCGGGTGTAGTCATTAATCTGACGATTGTTCGTAAGCTCGACAAGTCCGGCATGAATGCGTTGGTTGTCCTTTTTGATATCGTGGAGACGGCCAGCAATTGCCAAAAGTTTGGCGGCAAAAGCATCCCGGTCAATCGGAGCTGTACCGGACTGAAGGCTTTCGTAGAGATTGTAGCAGCTGCGGGTGATTTCCTCGGCATTTTTTTGTGATTTTTCAAGTTGTACAACTTCTTTATAAAGATTTGAAATAAGCAGCATCATGCGTTGTTTTTGCTTGTGCTCCTGCTGGGTACGCATCTCCGCCGTATAAATCTGAGAAAGAAAAAAGAAGCTCAGGATGAAAAAACAGCGCAGCACAGCAATTGCTGCAATCTTTAGGAAAATAGCTGGTGTAAGTACGACACTGCCACTGATGCTGATGCTCATTGTGAAAAGCTCAGCGATGCTGGCAATGATCTCGGCGATGATAGACCAGCCGGCAATTTGCAAAGCTTTATGATAAAGCGCTTCATCAAAATGCGGCATATGGAAGCAGGTTGCATAGACGAAATAGTAAAAAAATGTTGGTAAATGGAGCCAGAGCGCTGTATTAAAAGTTGCTGTTCCGCCCCAGAAATCAAGCAGAGCACGAAAGACAACAACCGTAATTCCTGTAAAAAAACCGGCGGCAATAAATGGTGTGTTGCGCAGCCAAAGCAAAAAGAGCAGAAAAATCGGCGAGCCAAAGCTTACGCGAAAGTCAGACAGCTCACCAGAAAATGGGTGAATTTTTGGCTCACCAGCGAGTGGTACAAGGATAAGCATAAGCAGAAAAAGAATAAGATTGCGATGTTCTTTCATATAAGTAATGCCTCATAAGTGATTTATAGTAATCGATTTTATATTGTATACATAATACTAATTATACCATAACTTAGCAACAAAAAAGATAGTGTAAACGAAAAAATTTATAATAAAAAATAATCTGAAAATTATTTTGTAGGTTTTTGTAGGATTATATAGACACTATTTTATATTAGTATTATAAATCATATCATAAATGCTAATAAAGATTTTTTGAGAAGATTTGGAAAAGTATTGTAGCAAGAAGATTGAAAGGAGAACTTATAATGAATGAAAAAGATGAAAAAAAAGAAAGCAAAGCTGGCATGAACGATAAGATCAGAGGACTGATGTGCGTCGTTATCGGGATTGCCATATGGTTTGCCCCTATACCGGAGGGTGTAAAGCCGGCAGCCTGGCATTTGCTGGCAGTATTTGCAGCAACGATCGCCGCTTTTATCCTGCAGCCATTGTCTATTGGCGCAATCGCAATCATAGCATGTACCTCTCTTGTCGTACTTGGTGTATTAAAACCATCGGAAGCACTTGCAGGTTTTAGTAATGGTACGATATGGCTTATCGTATCCGCCTTTATGTTTGCCGAGGGCTTTATCAAGACGGGATTAGGCAAACGTATTGCCTATGTTCTTCTTGGTAAGTTTGGCGGCAGTACATTGAGTGTTGCCTATGTATTATCTGCAGCGGATTTTATTATTGCACCGTTTACACCGTCCAACACGGCACGCGGCGGCGGAATCATTTATCCGATTGTCCGCAGTATCTGTTCGGCACTTGGCTCAGAACCGGATCAGGAAAAGAACCGTCGTACAGGCGCGTTCCTCATCTATAGCTCCTATTGCGCAGTCATTACATCTGCCTGTA
>JBAYAD010000228.1:0-4483 GCA_041669965.1 Selenomonadaceae bacterium | reverse complement strand
GATGAATGGGCAGACGGACTTCCGCTCAATCGTGACTGGAAGCTGATGGATACAACAATGATTCTTGATGCGATTAAGCAGGCGGGGATTGTTGGCCTTGGGGGGGCAACATTTCCGGCGCACATTAAGCTTATGCCCAAAAAGCCAGTTGATGTGCTTATTATTAATGGTGCAGAATGCGAACCGTATCTGACAGCGGATTATCGTCTTATGCTGGAGCAGACAGAGCGTATCGTTACAGGCATAGAGATTTTACAGAAACTTCTTGGTGTAAAGCAATGTTTTGTCGGCATAGAGGATAATAAACCGGAAGCGGTTGAGGTTTTACACAATGCTTTTCGCGACAAGAATGTTGAGGTTGTTAAACTTAAAACGAAATATCCGCAAGGGGCGGAAAAAATGCTGATTAAGGTGCTGACAGGTCGTGAGGTTCCATGCGGCGGGCTGCCAATGGATGTTGGTGCGGTTGTACAGAATGTTGGAACGGCAGCGGCAATTGCAGATGCAGTTGTACATGGGGTGCCAATTATTGAGCGTGTTACGACGGTGTCGGGCGACGCCATCAAGGAACCAAAAAATCTTTTGTTACGTGTGGGTATGACTTTTCAGGCTGCAATCGATTATTGCGGCGGTTTTAGTGAAAAACCGGAGAAGCTGCTCGCTGGCGGGCCAATGATGGGGATGGCACAGTTTACAGCCGAAGTTCCTGTGATGAAGGGAACTTCAGGTATACTTGCACTTAAAAAAGAAACGGTAGAAAGTGGGCAGGAATCGCCTTGCATTCGCTGTGGGCGTTGTGTTATTGCTTGTCCGATGGGACTTGTTCCAAGTATGCTCAGTATTCTGAGTGAACGCCATGAGTTTGCCCAGGCAAAAGAAGAATATGGTCTTTTTAATTGTGTAGAATGTGGTTGCTGTACGTATACATGTCCGGCGAAACGTAATATTGTTCAATATGTGAAATACGCAAAGGCAGAAAATCAGGCACAAGCAGCTAGAGAAAAAGCTAAGGCCGCAAAATAGTAGGAGATGGAATAAATGAGTCTGGAAAGTAATATGCAGAAAAATCAAGTAAATCCAGGTGCTGCCGAGGAGATCCGATTTGCAGTCTCGGCTTCACCTCATATAAGATGTGACGAGTCCATTTCCAAGATTATGTGGCATGTCAATCTGGCCCTTGCACCAGCAGCAATCTTTGCTGTATGGTACTTTGGTGTGCCAGCGCTTATTAATATGGTCGTTGGTATGGTGTCCGCAGTGCTTTGCGAATACCTTTGTGAACGTTTTAGTGGCAGGCGGGATACATCACTGAATGGCAGTGCCTGTCTTACAGGCCTGCTCATCGCAATGTCAATGTCACCGGTATTGCCGGCCTACATGGTTGCTATTGGGTCTTTTATCGCAATTGTTATAGCGAAGCAGTCAATGGGTGGACTTGGTTTCAATATTTTTAACCCGGCCCATATTGGCCGGGCAGCGCTAATGGTTTCATGGCCGGTAGCGATGACGACCTGGACACAGATGCAGACGGCAACCGTTGACGCTGTTACGAGTGCCACACCGTTAAATATTTTAAAGCAGCAGGGATATGATCAGCTTGTTGCCACCTTTGGTGGAACACTGCCAATGTACAAGGCGATGCTGCTTGGAACGCGCAATGGCAGTCTTGGTGAAACATCAACAATTTTGCTGCTGATTGGTGGGGCATATCTTCTCTATCGCGGCTATATCAACTGGCACGTACCGGTCTGCATGATTGCAACAGTCGGTGTGCTGACATGGATATTCGGTCCAGCTGGTCTCTTTACAGGTGATCCAATCTTTCACATGATGGCAGGCGGTCTTATTATCGGAGCTTTTTTCATGGCAACGGATATGGTAACCATCCCGATTACGATTAAGGGTCAGCTTATTTTTGCTGTTGGGGCTGGTGCGATTACGGTACTGATTCGTCTTGTTGGCGGCTATCCTGAAGGTGTGTGCTACTCTATTCTTCTCATGAATGCTGTAACACCGCTTATCGATCGCTTTGTAAAACCACGGATTTTGGGATCGGGAGGGCATAAAGATGGCAAATAAAGAAAAGAAAGAGCAGAAAGAGCAGCCTATTTTTAAGGTAGCAGTGAATCTGATTATGGCATGTCTTATCTCTGGCTGTGTTATCGGCAGCGTTTACTATGTGACGGCACCGGTTGCGGCACAAAAAGCGGAGATGATGAAGCAGCAGTCTATGAAGGATCTTGTGAAGGATGCAGATTCCTTTAAGGAGATTCAGGGCAAGAATAAATGGTTTGCTGCAGAAAAGGGCGGCAAGGTTGTTGCCTATGTAGTTCCAGGTGAAAGTAAAGGCTATGGAGGTCCAATTACTATGCTTGTAGCGGTCGGTGTGGATGGAAAAGTTATCGATTACACAATCCTTACAAGTAATGAAACACCAGGTCTTGGTGATAATGCGGGCAAAGAGCCTTTCCGTAACCATATCAAAGGAAAATCAGCGGATCAGCTCAAAGTCGTTAAGGACCCTTCAAATAAAGAAAATGTGCAGGCAATGACTGGTGCAACAATTTCATCCAAAGCTGTAACCAAGGCTGTTAAACAGGCAGTCGAAGAAGTTGTACAGTTTACGGGAGGCAAATAAGATGAAAGATTTATGGAAAATTTTTAGTAAAGGTCTTTTGGATGAAAATCCGATTTTTATTCTGGCATTGAGTTTGTGTCCGGCACTTGCTGTTACGACGACAGTTTTAAATGGGCTGACGATGGGACTTACGGTACTTTTTGTTATTACGACAAACAATGTCGTTGTATCAATTACGCGTCGCTGGATCAATCAGAAGGTTCGTGTGCCAGTTTATATTACATCAATTGCAACGATTGTAACGGTAGCACAGCTTGTTATGCAGGCGTATTTTCCTGAACTTTATAAGGCTTTGGGCATTTACCTTGCGCTTGTCGTTGTGTTTGCAATTATCCTTGCGCGGGCAGAGGTATTTGCGTCGAAAAATGGTGTGATTCGATCTTTCTGTGATGGGTTTGGTATGGGGTGTGGTTTTACGCTTGCCATGCTTGCTATTTCTGTTATTCGTGAACTTTTAGGTAATGGTACGATTCTGGGATATTCTGTATTTGGGGCATCTTACAATCCGGCGCTTATTATGATACTGCCACCGGGAGCGTTTATTCTCATTGGCTATATGATTGCTGGTATTAAGAGCTATAATGCGCGCAAAGAAGCGAAGCGCTTAAAGGAAGGTGAAGCATAATGGGTGATTATCTTACACTCTTTATTGGCGCAGTTGTTGTGAACAACTTTGTATTGACAAAATTTCTTGGACTCTGTATATTTTTTGGGGTGTCAAAAAGCTTTGATGCTTCTGTCGGTATGGGGATGGCGGTAACGTCGGTCATGACGCTCAGCTCGATTCTTGCATGGATCGTGTATAATTTTATTCTTTTACCGTTTAATTTAACGTTCCTGTCAACGATTGTTTTTGTTGTGCTCATTGCAAGTTTCGTTCAGCTGCTTGAACTTATCATTAAAAAGCATGCACCGGCACTTTATAATATGTGGGGGATTTATCTCGTACTTATTGCAACAAACTGTATCGTTCTTGCTGTACCACTCCTCAGTGTCGAGTCCAGCTATTCTTTCCTTAAGAGCATTGTTTTTGCGATTGGCTCTGGTATTGGTTTTGCCGTAGCTATTATTCTTATGGCAAGTCTGCGCGAAAAGCTTGCCTATGCGGATGTACCAAAGGCTTTGCAGGGAATGGGCATCGCATTTATACTTGCGGGGATGCTGTCCTTGGCATTTCTCGGATTTTCCGGTATGCTCTAATTTAAAATTACGGAAGGGATGAATAGATATGAATACGGCAATAATGATTCTTGCAGTTATGCTGGGTGTAGGAACATTTTTTGGTTTTGTTCTTGCATTTGCTAATAAAAAGTTTGCAATGGAAGTAAATCCTCTGATTCATGAGGTCGATGAAGTTTTGCCCAAAGGGCAGTGTGGTGCCTGCGGGTATGCAGGCTGCGCAAAATATGCAGAAGCTGTCGTTGAAAAAGAAGACGTTCCACCGAATCTCTGCGTACCAGGCAAGGCTGCTGTAGCAGCAAAAGTTGCTGAACTCACAGGTAAAAAGGCAGAGGCAACGGAAGAACGTGTTGCACATCTCAAGTGTCGTGGTACAAAAACAGCTGCACATGCGGCTTACAGCTATAAGGGTATTCATGATTGTTCTGCGGCTAAGCTTATCCAGGGAGGACCGAAGGGCTGTAAGTTTGGCTGTATCGGTTTTGGCAACTGTGTGGATATATGCCCTTTTGGTGCACTTAGCATGGGAGAAGATGGATTGCCAATGGTCGATACGGTTCTTTGCACGGGCTGCGGTAAATGCGAAGAAGCGTGTCCACAGCATATTATTGAGCTTGTATCACCAGAAGCAAAAGTCGTTGTAAGCTGCAGTTCACATGATAAAGG
>JBAYAD010000227.1:0-4504 GCA_041669965.1 Selenomonadaceae bacterium | reverse complement strand
CAATGTTGTGCAGCAACGCGGATATGGTGCGGCGTTCCGGCCGTCAATGCAGCAGAGTCCTACGCCGGCTGGGACGGCCGGCAGTAACAGCTTTCGGACAACACCGACAAAGATCGATGGTGCAGTATTGCATCCGGATATGAGTGTCAAGTGGAGCGTTGGTGATAAAGCGAAGCATGGCAAATGGGGTATTGGTACAATCGTTTCGGTCAAGGGGGTTGGCGAAGAAGTCGAGCTGAAAATTGCTTTTCCGGGCCAGGGCATAAAAGGTCTTATGCAAAAATATGCGCCAATCAGTAAGACTTGATGATAGCTAAACCAGGTTTGGCAGGGCAGGGGGTGGTCGTATGGATATTAAGACAGATTTGAAAAATCTGCGAAAAGAGATTCGTTATCACAATAATCGCTACTATAATGAAGATACACCGGAGATTTCTGATTATGAGTATGATCAGCTCATGCTGCGATTGAAAGCAATAGAAAAAAAATATCCGGAGCTTATCACAAAGGATTCACCAACACAAAAGGTTGGTGGTATAGCAAAGCGTACGGCAGGGATTCTTGTAAAACATGATGTTCCCATGTTAAGCCTGCAAGATGTATTCTCACAGACGGAGGTCACGGAGTTTGTTCAGACAATGCAGGAAACACTCGATGATCCAGAGTTTGTTGTTGAAGAAAAGATTGATGGGCTGTCCCTTGCACTTCGCTATGAAAAGGGTAAGCTCGTACGGGCAGTGACGCGTGGTGATGGGGTTTTGCAGGGAGAAGACGTGACAGAGAATGCAAAAGCTATTAAGGATGTAAAAAAAGAAATTAAAGAACCGTTACCGTATTTTGAAATTCGGGGAGAAGTATATATAAGTAAGGCATCTTTTGCAGAAGTTAACGAGCGACAGGAGCTTCTAGGGGAAAAATGTTTTGCAAATCCACGTAACTGTGCAGCGGGGACGCTGCGACAGCTTGACAGTAAAATTACGAAGGAAAGAAACCTTTCACTATTTATTTTTAATTTACAGGCGGCTCGCGGGCATGAATTCAGGACACATACAGAAAGCTATGAGTTCATGAAACGGCAGGGTATTAAGGTTATTCATAACTATACCCTTTGTAAAACAGCAGCAGAAGTGTGGCAGGCTATTGAAAAGATTGGCGATAAGCGTGGCGATTTGCCTTATGATATTGACGGCGCGGTAATTAAAATTAATAGTCTTGCGGATAGAGAACAGCTGGGGACAACTTCGAAGGTACCCAAATGGGCGATTGCGTATAAATATCCACCGGAAGAAAAACTAACTAAAATAAAGAGTATTGAGCTTTCTGTCGGGCGTACGGGTCGTATTACGCCAACGGCTGTGTTTGATCCGGTAAAACTCTGTGGTACAACGGTAGAACGGGCAACACTGCACAATCAGGATTTCATTGATGATCTTGATGTGCGTATTGGGGATACGGTGATTGTCTATAAATCAGGAGAGATTATTCCAAAGATTCGTGGTGTCGTGAAAGAGCACCGACCAGAAGATGCCATGCTTTTTAAAATCGGCAATACCTGTCCAAGGTGTGGCTCACCAGCTATACGCGAAGAAAATACAGCAGATATTAAATGCACAAATCCCAACTGTCCTGCACAGTTGGAAAGTCATATTGTGAATTTTGTAAGTCGTAATGCAATGGATATCAAGGGATTTGGTATTGCTTATGTGAAAGGACTTATTGAAAAGGGCTTCATTAAAGATATTGCAGATATTTATGCTTTATCAGAGCATCGGGAGGCTCTGATAAAGCAGGGAATTATAGGGAAGGAAAAAAACACGGATAAGCTTCTAAAGATTATTGAAGCATCAAAACAGAATGAGCCCCAGCGTCTTTTAACAGGACTTGGAATTGCTGGTATAGGGAAAACAGCGGCAAAGGAACTTATGCTGTATTTCAAATCAATGGATAAGCTGGCAACTGCATCTGTTGAAGAAATACTGCTCGTGCGCGATATGGGAAGCATTAGTGCAAACGCAATTGTTTCTTATTTTGCCAATGACTCCAACCAACGGCTTTTGGACAGATTTCGCCTGGCGGGTGTTAATATGAAAGTCAGTGATGCAGCAGGTATCATTAGTGAAAAGCTTTCTGGCATGAGCTTTGTAATTACAGGAACGTTGCCTGTTCTTGGCCGTAAAGAAATCGTTGCGCTCATTGAGTCGCATGGAGGGCACGTTTCGGACAGCGTGTCAAAGAAGACAAACTATCTTGTTGCGGGGGAATCCGCAGGAAGCAAGCTTATAAAAGCACAGAATCTTGATATAAAGATTATTTCCGAAAAAGAGTTTCTGGAGAAAATAAAAGAGTAAAAGCACGTATGCAGAAAAATTGTGCTATAATAAAAAGGTATTATTTTAAAGAAAGATTCTTGGGATGGACTGTAATGAAGCAGGTAATAGCTGTAGATGGCTACGGATTGTTTTTGTGTAGTTCTGCAGATATTGAATAAATTGTGATGGATGGTGAAATAATGAAAGTTACAAAAAAAGACGTTGAAGCTGTAGCTGTTTTATCCCGCTTGGCAATTACCGAAGAAGAAAAAGAAAAGTATACAGGACAGCTTAATGCATTTCTTGAATACGTAGATAATCTGAGTGGTCTGGCAACGGATGACATTAAACCAACCGCTCATGTTTTGCCACTTAAAAATGTTTTTCGTGAAGATGTTGTGCATCCTTCGCTAGATCGTGAGTTGGCGTTGTCTAATGCACCACTGAAAGAAGACGGATATTTCAAGGTTCCAAAGATTTTGGAAGGATAAAGACTTTGGAAGGATAAAGACTTTGGAAAAGGATCGAATATAAGGAGGATGAATCGTGAGATTATTTGATAAACCGGCTCATGTCTTGCATGATATGCTCGTACATAAAGAAATCACAGCAGTCGCACTCGCACAAGATGTTATTACTCGTATTGACGAAGTGGATGGTAATGTAAAATCGTATCTTACACAGACTCGTGAAGATGCACTTAAGAAGGCAAAAGCAGTTGATGAAAAGATTGCTGCAGGTAAAGAAATATCGTTTTTGGAAGGAATTCCAGGAGCAATTAAAGATAATATCTGTACAAAAGGTATAAAGACAACATGTGCATCGAAGATGCTTGAAAACTTTATTCCACCATATGATGCAACAGTTGTGAATAAGCTCTATGCCGAAAACCCGATTGTTCTTGGAAAAACGAATATGGATGAATTTGCAATGGGTGGATCGACTGAAAACTCCGCATATTTTCCAACACATAATCCTTGGAGCCTTGACTGTGTTCCAGGTGGCAGCTCGGGTGGCAGTGCAGCAGCAGTAGCAGCTGGTACTGCAATTTGGGCTGTTGGCTCCGATACAGGTGGATCCATTCGTCAACCGGCATCATTTTGCGGAATCGTCGGTATGAAACCAACGTATGGACGTGTTTCCCGTTATGGTCTTGTTGCATTTGCGTCTTCGCTCGATCAGATTGGACCGTTGACGCGTGATGTTACAGACTGTGCCAATGTTATGAATATTATTGCTGGCTATGACGAAAAAGACTCTACATCCATTAAAGCCGATGTACCTGACTATACAAAGTCACTTGTACAAAATGTAAAGGGTCTTAAAATTGGTATGCCGAAGGAATATTTCGTTAAGGGCATGGATGCAGATGTCGAAAAAGCAGTTCGTGCGGCAGTAAAACAGTTTGAATTACTTGGTGCAGAAATCGTTGAGATTTCTTTGCCACATACAGAATACGCGATTTCGACCTACTACCTCATTGCTCCGGCCGAAGCAACATCAAATCTTGCCCGTTATGATGGTGTGAGTTACGGTGAACGTGTTGATGGTATTGATATTGTTGATATGATGACGAAAACACGCAGCGAAAAATTTGGCGAAGAAGTAAAACGTCGTATTATGATTGGCAACTATGCGCTTAGTGCGGGTTATTATGATGCATATTATCTCAAGGCGCTGAAGGTACGTACACTTGTAAAGCAGGATTTTGATAAAGCATTTGAACAGGTAGATGTCATTATAGCACCAACGGCACCAACACCGGCATATAAGATTGGTTCAATGATGAATGACCCACTTAAGATGTATTTACAGGATGTTTGTACGGTACCGCTTAATCTTGCTGGATTGCCGGGTATTTCAATACCATGTGGTTTTAGCAATAAGCATTTGCCGATTGGACTGCAGATTATTGGTAAGCCGTTGGCAGAAGATACAATCATTCGTGCAGCTTATACATATGAACAGAGTCAGAAATTTCATAATGAAATGGCCGATCTTGGAGGTGTAGAAGCATGAATTATGAAGCAGTCATCGGGCTGGAAATTCACAGTGAATTAAAAACAAATACAAAGATATTCTGTGGTTGTGCAACATCATTTGGGGCACAGCAAAACACACAGGTATGCCCGGTATGCCTTGGACTTCCTGGTGTACTACCGGTCATTAATAAACGAGTGGTTGAATTTGCCATT
>JBAYAD010000226.1:0-4507 GCA_041669965.1 Selenomonadaceae bacterium | reverse complement strand
TTTCTTATATTCATATTGCTGTAGAAAAAATGACGGATTTTAGAATGAGTTTATAGTGAATTGTGTAAAACTGATAGTATGATATTGTTCCATATAGTGCTTGTTTTTTTATTTATAAAGAAGCAAGAAGAGAATTTATGGTTGTGTTACGGAAAATATTACTTAAATTTTAGAAAAGTTTTTTTTATGCAGGGATTTTTTTAGAGTTTATGGAATTTACTATCTATGAAAGCCTAAAAAATAAAGGCTTGGAAAAGGATATTGGGTAGTTACTATGACATTATTGAAATTAAATCGTGCAGATAATGGTGAATATATATGTCCTGACTGTGGGAACGTGCTTCAACGTGTTGAAGGTGATGCTGTAACCGTCGTTGCTGGAAAAATTAATATGGAAGATACGAAGACGAGATATGAGTGTGGTTTTTGTAAGGTGTTTTATCGTGCACTATTAGATACGGATTATTATGATGTTTTTCCTTTGAAGAAAAAATGAATCCTTGCAGCGGGAGAGCTTCAACCAAGAAGAAAGTTGGTAAAAAGGAAAGTGCAGTTGTCCTCGTTGTGGAGCTCATATGACAGGTGCCGATGGACAGCCAGTACGAATTGTCGATAGAAAACTGAGACATATGGAGGGTGTGACAAGTTATTTCAAATGTGAAACATGCAGCTCCGTATATCGCCGTATTGAAAATACAGAGTATTTTCAATGGGCAGAGAAATAATGTAGACCTGTAAGGATGAAGTCTTTAAAAAAGCAGGGCTTTGTTTAGGGATAGAAAGCAGGGAGGATATGGGACGAGTAAAACGCGGATTTAATTGGTTTATTTTGATACTTATTGGTGTTGGCATTTATTTTTCCTATACAGTGGTAAAGCAACAGATTCATTTAAATGCAGTTGCGGATGAAAAAAGGGTGACGGAACTACATCTTACAGAGGAAAAAAATTTAAATAAAGAGCTGAATGAAGAAAAAGCTAAGTTGAATGATCCTGCTTATGTTGAAAAAATAGCAAGAGAAGAGCTTGGTATGGTAAAACAAGGTGAAATGCCATATGTTTCTTCAAAGAAGTGAGTGATATGTTCTTGACACTTTAGAATGTGCAAGGTTATAATAACGGTGTAATGTAAATTTTAAGGAGGAAGTAATTTGTCCATTGAAGTTGGCAGTGTGGTAGAAGGTGTGGTAACCGGGATTACAAATTTCGGGGCGTTTGTTGAATTACCAGGAGGTAAAGTGGGTCTTGTTCACATATCTGAAGTTGCGGATGTATATGTAAAAGATGTAAAGGATTTCCTTAAGGAAAAGGATAAGGTGAAGGTGAAGGTCCTGACAGTTGATGAACGTGGCAAGATTGGCTTGTCTATTAAGCAACTTCAGGAAAATAAACCTGCTGAGCATCAACAGAACCAGCAGACTCAGAAGAGTGCGTCTTCAAGCTACCATCCGGCACCTCGGAGAGCTCCCAACAATGATTTCAGAAGACCAAATCGATATATTGCTCCTTCTTTTGAAGATAAGTTGACGAAGTTTTTAAAAGATAGTGATGAAAGACTTACTGATTTGCGAAAGAATACAGATTCAAAGCGCGGTGGCCGTGGCGGTTCCCGCAGATCTGAATAACTGATTTCCGAAAGCACTCTGAGAGGAGTGCTTTTTTGTGGTTACTGATAGGATGATAGATATGCTAAGAAAGGTAGACGCTTTTTGCTGGGAACATCACTTGTTCGAATATGGTGATACGATACTTGTTGCTTGCTCTGGCGGACCGGATTCGCTTGCTCTTCTGCATGTGTTTTTGACGCTAAAGGAAAAATATAACTTGCATTTACATGTGGCGCATCTCGATCATATGTTTCGGGGGGAAGCATCAAAAGCCGATGCGGTGTTTGTCCAGCAATTTTGTGAAGTGTGGGCATTGCCATACACGGTACGTACAGTTGATGTACCAGATTATGCTCAAAAACGGGCGATGTCGGACGAAGCGGCGGCACGTGAAGTCCGTTATGCATTTCTGCGAGATGTGGCAGCTGGCATTGATAGTAAAGGCGGTCAGGTACATATTGCGACTGCACATCATGCGGATGATCAGGCAGAGACTGTACTGTTACATCTTTTCCGTGGCGCAGGCAGTGAAGGCCTGGCGGCAATTTGTCCGGCAGAAGCGGGAATTATTCGTCCGTTTTTGGGGATAACACGGTTTGAAATTGAAGCTTACTGTGAGAAAAAAGGACTTTTACCACGTCATGATGCGACAAACGATATACCTAATTATATGCGTAATAAGCTGCGCTTGCAGCTCTTACCACAGTTACGGCGTGAATATAATCCGGCAATTACGCAGGCTCTTTGTCGTTCTGCTGTGCTGGCAAGATCAGAACATGATTTTATTCATAAGACAGCACAGGCTTTATGGTCTAAGATTGTTCAGGAAAAGAAAGATCGACTGTTGATTTTGCGGGCTCCTTTTATCAGTCTGCATACAGCATTGCAGCGAGAAATTTTGCGGTTAGCTGTAGAATGTGTGGCAGGAAGTTTGAAAAATATTACTTTTTTGCATATGGAAGAACTTAATGCGCTTGTACGACAGGGTAGAGTAGGTAAAGGTATTGATCTTCCAGGAGGCGTTCGGGGTTATTGTAGTTATGAAGGTATAGAACTGGTTCAGAAAAGGCTGTTTTCGGGTAGTGGAGATTTTTCTATTGTGCTTTGTGTTCCGGGGAAAACAGGAATTCCGGTGTTTGGTATCGAAGTAATAACAGAGTTAGTAACGAAAGCAGAAAAACTAGAAAATCATAAAAATTGTATTCTTTGTGATAGTGCAAAGCTTAAAGCGCCATTTATTGTTCGCTCCCGGCGCGATGGTGATCGGTTTGACTGTGGAAACGGAACGAAGAAGATTAAAGATTTTTTTATTGATGCAAAGATTGAACGCAACCAGCGAGATAAGATTCCTCTTTTCTGTGATGGACAGGGAATCTTTTGGATTGGTGGTTGCCGGCAGACGGCGCTTGGGAAAGTTACAGAAAAGACAACGCGTTTTTTGCGATTGACAATACAAAGAAGCTCTTCCAATGCTAGTGGAGAAGAATAAGAAATGTAGGGAAAGAAGGAATTTACAGTGATGATAGATGATATCGAGCGTGTACTTTTTACAGAGGATCAGCTTGTACAGGGGGTACAGGAACTTGGCAGAAAAATCAGTCGTGATTATGCGGGAAAAGAAATTTTTGCTGTTGGTATTTTAAAAGGGGCTGTTATATTTTTTGCTGATCTTGTCAGGGCAATTGATGTACCTGTGCAGCTTGATTTTATGATTGTATCAAGCTATGGTAATAGTTCACAAACAAGTGGTACGGTAAAAATTTTGAAAGATCTTGACTATGACATAGAAGGAAAACATGTGCTTATTATTGAAGATATAATAGATTCAGGTCTTACAATGAATTATCTGTTGAAAAATTTTAAACAGAGAAATCCGGCAAGTGTAAAACTTTGTGCGCTTCTGAGCAAGCCGGATCGGCATACAGTAGATGTGAACATTGATTATTGTGGTCATGAAGTGCCGGATGAATTTCTTGTTGGCTATGGTCTTGATTATGCAGAAAAATATCGTAATCTGCCATGCATTGGTGTTTTAAAGAAAGAGATCTACGTATGACTTTTGAGAAGAATATATATAAAGAAAGAATTGATTTTTGTTTGTTAAATGATGTATTTGATGATATAATAAATTCCTATGGAGCCCTGTTAAACCATGTGCTCCGCGGAGAAGGAGGGCGACCGATTGAATAAGTTTTTACGAAATGTAGGCTTTTATCTGTTGATTATTTTAATCGCTATTTCAATCATTGATTATTTTTCAACGCGAAGTACTACAAAACAAGAAATAAACTATACGGCATTTTTACAGCAAGTTGACCAGGGCAAGGTAGCAAAGGTGACAATCGTTGACAATATGATTAAGGGGACATTGTCAGATAATACAGAGTTTACTACGATCACACCAAATTCACCAAATGGTGATCCAAATCTTGTAAAGTCCTTACAGGATAAGGGTGTAGAAATTAAGGCGGAAAATCCACCAGAACCCCCTTGGTGGTCGACGATGTTTTCATCGATTTTACCAATGCTTCTTTTGATTGGGGTATGGTTCTTTATCATGCAGCAGACACAGGGTGGTGGCAACCGTGTAATGTCATTTGGCAAAAGCAAGGCAAAAATGAGCGGAAGCGACAAGGTAAAGGTTACATTCAAAGATGTTGCTGGTGCAGATGAATCAAAGCAGGAACTTGAAGAAGTTGTAGAATTCCTTAAGCATCCGAAAAAGTTTAATGAACTCGGAGCAAGAATTCCGAAAGGTGTACTTCTTTTTGGGCCTCCGGGTACAGGGAAGACACTTCTTGCCAGAGCTGTATCAGGTGAAGCAGGTGTACCGTTCTTTTCAATCAGCGGGTCTGACTTTGTCGAAATGTTCGTTGGTGTTGGTGCATCACGTGTGCGTGA
>JBAYAD010000225.1:0-4528 GCA_041669965.1 Selenomonadaceae bacterium | reverse complement strand
TTTACCGGTAAAACTTTGCCTTCACCAAAATCCACAATCTCACCCCAAAATCATATTTTACTGCTTAATCTATATAAAAATATCTACAAGTCTCTATACAGAGAACCCACAGTATATCTCAAAGCCCTAGCTATTTATTATATCATTTCTACAAAAAAATGTCCATTCAGCCGTTGTCTATCAGGCATTCAGGACATTTAATAAAGTATTTTCATTTTTTATGTAAAACTTAAATTTTTTTTACCATTTCCAACGCTTAACAGCTTCCAGCTGACTTTTCTTTTATAATTTTTTTATATATTGTATTCACTTGTAAAAACAATTTTCATTTCACCATATCCCAAAGCTGCTTACCTATAAGCACGGTTGTCATAATAATAAAAAGGGGCTTCACATAGCCAACCCCTTTCGTTAATGCCATTTTAGATCCGCACCAGGCACCAGCAATCATCGCAATTCCCATCGGTACAGCATATACATAGTTCACAACACCAAAGTACGAAAAAAGCAACGCTGCTGCAATATTGCTTGCAAAATTCAATGCACGGGCATTTGCTGCTGATCCAAGAAAATCAAACCCGACGCAGAGAAACGCAAAGAGCAGAAAAGATCCTGTTCCCGGTCCAAAGAATCCATCATAAAAACCAAAGATAAAAGCAACGACACTGCTTATATAGAGCATACGCTTCGTCATCCCATGATATGTCGACGTTTCTCCCCAGTCTTTACGAACCAGGCTGTAAATCGTGACTGCAATGAGCATCACAACAACAAGTGGTCTGAGAAAATCCGGCGGTATCTGTCGCACGACGACAACACCTGTCAGCGAACCAATAAAAGACAGCGGAAAAAGAATCTTTATAAGATCAAAATTTACTTTCCCCGATCGGATAAATGCAACAAAACTTGTAAACGCTCCCATGACCGAAGCCACCTTATTGGTCCCGAGCGCCACAACTGGTGAAACACCTGTAAAAAGCATCGCCGGCAAAGAAATCAATCCACCACCACCGACGACCGAATCAACAAAAGCCGCCATAAACCCCATCACCATTAAAAAAAGTATCATACTTATATCATCCAAAATAATTCATCCTATCATTATTTGCCTTTATGCAGACGGCTTATTTTCTAAAGTATAATTATACTTTATCTTACAAAAAAAAGACAGTCTGCTCATTTACACTTTATTACGCTTTAAGCCCTGAGCCCGTAAGCGGTATGACAACATTATAGTTGTCCGGTTTACCATACTTAAACACTTTTAATGCTCCAGCAAGTGCAGCCGCCGCGGTCGTCTCTATATAAATACCATGATGACCAAGATATTCCTTGGCCTTTAGTATTTCTTCATCTTCAACTGCAATAACATCACCCAAACTATTATTTACTGCCATAATCATTTCTTCCATACGTATCGGATTTTCTACACGCATTGCTTCCGCTACGGTCTTTGTCTTTCGTATTGGCTCAAGCTTATGAAAAGACTCATAGAGAGGTGCACAATTTTTACTCTGAACAGGAACAAACCGCGGTAAACGACCAATTTCTTCAAATCCATAATAAAGCCCCAGCAGCATTGTCCCATTACCGACTGGCATAAAAATATAATCCGGAACCTTATCATTCAGCTGATGATAAATCTCATAAGCCATTGATTTCATGCCTTCAAAAAACAATGGATTATACACATGCGAAGCATAGTAGGCATCGCCAAGCTTTTTTTGTGCAACCTTTGTTGTATTGCCACGGCTGCCTTTAACCGCCACAACCTTTGCACCATATCCCTTAATCTGATCGATTTTACCAGGTGATATATCTGCCGGCAAATATATCGTGCAATCCATACCAGCAGCTGCCGCATAGGCAGCAATCGAAGCACCTGCATTGCCCGATGAATCCTCAACAATCTTATCTATACCAAGCTTATAAAGTTCATTAATCAACGTATATGCACCACGATCCTTAAAAGAACCTGTAGGCTGAAGATTTTCCATCTTGAGTAAAAAATCCATATGCTTTACATTAATTTTCATAAGTGTTGTCTTTGTTTCACCAATAGAAATATCGTGAGCTGTGTCATCTTTGTTATTTTTGAATAACCGGAAAAGACCACCACATTCACAGTGATACGCTTTTGTATTGATGGGATGTTTTTTCTTACATTTTTCACAATAAAAATACATAAAATATTCCCCCTGAAAAAATCTTTTATCCAATCATCTTTATCGCTATTTCTCTTTAATACTTCTCCAGCAGATTCGACTTTTCCTTTTTTATTTTATGTTTTTAAAAATATTCTGTATTTTAAAAAGCATAAATATTTTTTTTTACTATTGACACAACAACTTATTCCAATTAAAATAGTAGTTACGTTAGTAGCCGGTGGAAAGCCCCGGCTATTGACAACCCTCATATTTTTTAAGATCGGGGCATGGCTCAGTTTGGTAGAGCACCTGGCTTGGGACCAGGGGGTCGCAGGTTCGAATCCTGCTGCTCCGACCATTTCTATTAAATTATTTTCGTAATTTTTTTATTTTTTTTATAAAACTATTGAAAAAGTATACAAAATGGTGTATTCTAGTGACTGGGGAACTACTACTTTTTGTAGTAGGTGGCAAAGGTATAGAGGCGGCAAAAGCGAGGGCGAACGGAAGCTCTCGCTTTTGTTTTTTATGAATATAGTATTTTATTTATAAACATATTTATCCTTTTCTGATTTTATGATAGAATAAAAGGTGTACTTGTTTATTTGAATATTTGTAAAAAATATATTGTGAGGTTACTATTATGATAAATAAAATTTATGCGTTTGTTGGGCCTCATGCTGCAGGAAAATCTTTCTTGCTTTCTAAATTGCGTGCAATAGGACTTCATTATATCCCGGCGTACACAACACGTGCAGCAAGAAAAGGTGAACGCGATGGAGATTTTTATTATTATGTGAATAAGATTGACTTTTTTAAACTTGATCTTATAGAAAAGGTCACCTATAAAGGAGAATACTACGGATTAAAAAAAGAAGATGTTCTTACTGCACTTCATAGCCATTCCATTATTATGATCCAGGTCGATGGAAATGGTCTTAAACAGCTTAATAAACTTCTTAAGGATCGTATTGAATCAATCTATATTATGTCAGATTATGTTTCAATGGTTGAAAGAATGCTGAAAATGGGAGAAACAAATGACGATATTAAACATAATCTTGAATATGCTGAAAACAACAATGAATTTAATCTATGGAAAAGTACAACTCATGTTGTAAAGAATGTAACAGATTATCAGGTTGCTCTGAGCCAGATTCTTTCTATTATGAATCTCACGATTCTATCACCAAATATAGACCTTACGAAACTATAAAAAACCCCTTTCTTACAAAAATTGTAAGAAAGGGGTTTTTTGCTTTATCATCTGCCTGCAGCCTGTTCCTTTAAACGGGCAATACGTTCTTCAGTTGCCGGATGTGTACTGAAAAGATTTGCCATCATCTTCTTAGAATTCGTAAGCGGATTAATTATAAACATATGCGCTGTTGCCGGAGTTGCCTGGCTCATGCTCGCAGTATTTTTTGCATAGTACTCGATCTTTTCAAGGGCGGCTGCAAGCGCCAGCGGATTACCGCATATTTCGCCGCCGCTCTTATCCGCCCCATATTCACGTGAACGTGAAATCGCCATCTGAATAAGAAGTGCCGCCAATGGTGCCACAATAATCGTAAAAAGCATACCAAGTATACCACCATTATCATCTTCATTATCATTGCTACGTCCCATACCAAAGATCGCTGCCCATTGTGCCATTGTAGCAATCCATGAAATAACCCCGGCAATTGAAGCCGCAATCGTTGAAATAAGTGTATCACGATGCTTGATGTGCGAAAGCTCATGTGCAAGCACACCACCGAGTTCATCATAGTTCAAAGTACGCATAATCCCTGTCGTCACAGCAACTGCTGCATGAGAAGGATTACGTCCTGTTGCAAATGCATTTGGCGCATCCGTTTGGATAATATAGACTGCCGGCATTGGCAAATCTGCATTTGCTGCAAGGTTTTCAACAAGCGAATAAAGTTCCGGAGCTTGTGTCGGTGTTACTTCCCTGGCATCATAAGCCTTAAGAACGATGGTATCACTGTACCAATACGAAAAAAAGTTGATACCGAAAGATATGATAAGCATAATTGTCGCACCATTGCGACCACCAAACGCCCCACCAACAGCTACAAGAATACCTGTTAAAAGTGCCATGAGAATTGTTGTCTTTACTGTATTCATAATATTTTCCTCCTTATTGGATAATCTTCTACTTTAATTTTATTCTTTTATTGGCTGTCTTTTATTTTTATACCTGCCAAAAGAAATCACCGTAATAATAAATATCACCTCAAGATAAGATGCATATCCCACCAGATAGGTACCAACTGCCCTGTCCATACTCATCATCTTTGCTGCTGTAAAAGCAAGTATACCGGAACCAGCATAAATGATGGCTGGTACTTTACGCATAACCAGCAGAAAAAACTGTG
>JBAYAD010000224.1:0-4558 GCA_041669965.1 Selenomonadaceae bacterium | reverse complement strand
TGCTCGGATACCGTAGCCCGTAAAACATTATGTACACCCAGAAACGTATCAACAAAAGCATTTCCATGCAACGTATACATAACATAATACCAGCTGCCTCCAATAACAGCAAAGATCAGCATGCCAGTAAACGCCTTCATTTGCCCGACTGCCGCAAAATCACGACGACAGCAAATAAAGACAGTAACGACAAGGCCAGGCAGCAATATACCAATAGGCCCTTTCGTGAGCACGGCAAGTCCGGAAAAAAGATAGCACAGATAGTAGTAATTCGTTTTCCCGGTCGTATACGCAATATAGAACAAAGCTAATATAGCATTGAAAAAAACAAAAAGCGTCATGTCCGTAACAACCGTTTTTGATATAAGCCAATATTCAAAAGACGTTGCCAGTACGAGCGCAGCCACAAGCCCTGTCTTTGCATCATAAATCTTACGAGCAAACCAATACGTCATAAGCAGTCCGACAATACCAAAAATCGCCGGAAAAAAGCGTGCCGCAAACTCATTGATACCAAAAGCACTAAAGGCAGCAATAAGCTCCCAATAAAAGAAAATCGGCTTATCATACCAGTACGAACCATAAATCTGCGGGGAAATAAAGTCACCCGAGTGCAGCATTTCAGCAGCTGTAAGTGTATAGTTCGACTCTACCGGATCGGTAATGGCAATAGCGGAGTTCCCGATAAAAAACAAGTAGAGCCCCACTAAAATAATAATCAAAACCTCTTTTTTAGTCGTTGTCATGCATGATTCTCCCTTATATGTTTATGTAGGCTGCACTAATTTATGCATCAATAAATTTTAATATATTTTCCTTTGGTACAGCACCAATCATGCTGTCCTTAAGCTTGCCATCGGCAAATAGAATCAATGCCGGAATACTCATGATACCATATTTCGACGCAAGTTCCGGTTGCTCATCAACATTAATTTTGCCAACCTTGAGATTTTCACTGCGTTCCTCTGAAATTTCCTCAACAAGCGGTGAAACCATCAGGCATGGACGGCACCACGGTGCCCAAAAATCAACAAGCACTGGTTTTGCTGACTGTAATACTTCTTTTTCAAAATTTTCCTTTGTAATCGTACTAACTCCCATTCTATACGCCCCCTCATATTTTATCCTCCGGCAAAAACTATCGCAATACAAATCTATATAAAAATCTACATCCTTTATTTATCAACCCGGCAAATATCTGCACCAAGCCCTACGAGCTTTTGAACAAGGTGATCATAGCCGCGATCAATATGATGAATATAGCCTACCTGAGTCTCTCCTTCAGCAACAAGTCCGGCAAGTACCATTGCAGCTCCGGCACGAAGATCCGTTGCCTTGACCTGACAGCCGGTAAGTGTATCAACACCTTCAACAACGGATGTGCGTCCGTCAATCTTGATATTTGCTCCCATACGCTTGAGCTCATCTACATGCATAAAGCGATTTTCAAACACAGTTTCTGTCACAATCCCCGTTCCTTCTGATACAGCCATCATTGCCATGAACTGTGCCTGCATATCCGTCGGAAATCCCGGATATGGCATTGTTTTAATATCAACGGCCTTTGTCTGCTTATCGCAGACAACACGAATACCATTAACATCCTCCTCAATCGTGACACCTGCTTCTTTAAGCTTGGCAATAACCGGTTTCAGATGTTCCGTAATTGCATTTTCTATATAGACATTTCCACGTGTCATCGCTGCAGCCACCATATAAGTACCGGCCTCAATGCGATCCGGGATAATTGTATAATTTTTCCCCGAAAGCTTCTTTACGCCTTCGATCTTGATTACATTTGTTCCTGCGCCGCGGATTTTTGCTCCCATGACATTGAGATAGTTCGCCAGATCGATAATCTCCGGTTCTTGTGCCGGATTTTCCAATAGTGTCTGGCCCTCAGCCATCGAAGCCGCCATCATGATATTTTCCGTTGCCCCTACGCTGGGAAAGTCAAGATAAATACGTGCCCCTTTAAGTCCGTTGGGTGCCGCCGCCTGAATAAAACCATGACCAATCTCAATTTTAGCTCCAAGTGCTTCAAATCCTTTAAGGTGAAGATCAATTGGACGAGTACCAATTGCACAGCCACCCGGCAATGAAATTTTTGCCTTGCCGCAGCGTGCCAGAAGTGGTCCCATTATAAGGAAAGACGCGCGCATCTTGCGTACAAGATCATAAGGCGCTTCACAGCTGGAAATCACTGTGCTATCAACAAAAAGAGTACCTTTTTCAGCCGAGAACTCTGCCTTTACACCAAGTTTGCCAAGAACTTCTGAGATTGTATGCACATCTTCAAGCGCTGGCACTTCATCCAGATAGCTTGGCACATCCTGTCCCAGTAGTGTCGCTGCAATAATTGGCAAAACTGCATTTTTAGCTCCACTTATTTTTACACGGCCCCGAAGAGGGTGCCCACCATTTATAATTAATTTTTCCATTATAAGTTCAATTTCCTCCCGCAAGTATACTTTGACTAAGTATCACATCATAGTTTATCATCATCCTGACTATCCTGCAAGGGGGCGAATACACATAGAATTCAAAAACCCCGAATTTTTTTCAAGTCCTGCAAAAAACTATTTTTTTTGCAGGACTCAACTGTCTTTATGCCGAATAAAAGGTCATATTGAAAAATTCAAAGGAGCGTTTTATCTGTGTACTATCTTTATGCTGTTAAATCTTATGAACCTCTTAATGAACAGGAACTTACGGACAAAGACAACATGCTCCAACTCATGCAATTTTTTCCGCAAAATATTCTTTTACGTGAAAATAAAACAGCCCACCTTACAAGCTCCGGCTTCATCCTCAATAAAACACTCGACAAGGCTCTTTTCGTATATCATACGATCTACAATTCCTGGTCCTGGTCCGGCGGGCATGCCGACGGCAACGGCGATCTTCTGCAGGTAGCCTGCCGTGAGGCCTGCGAGGAAACAGGACTTACCAGCGTAAAACCACTGAATACCAGCGTAGCTGCACTTGATATCCTTCCAGTTCCACAACACATAAAAAATGGCTGCTATATCAGTGCACACCTTCATCTGAACCTTGCCTATTATCTTGTTGCTGATGAAAAGGAACCGCTGCACATAAAAACAGATGAAAACCGTGCAGTTGCCTGGCTGCCGCTTGACTGCCTTCATCTTTTTTCAACGGAGACACACATGCTTCCTGTTTATGACAAGCTCATCAATCATTTACAATTGCTATCCTTATAAAAATACGATTACAAAGGATGTGGTTTTTATGTCTGCTGATAAACTAGCGTATTTCTTCATTGCATTTGCTGTTTTCATGCTGCTCAAGGCTCTCGCCCTCTATAAAACAACTCCACCCGTTATCATTTTGCTCTATAGCTCGATGTCAGTCTCACTTCTGGCAAGTAATATCCCACGCGTTGTCGACATCCCGCTGCACTATGCGTATCCCGTCAAATGCGTCGAATATTTCACCTTCTTTATCGCGATCATTTGCTTCATTGTCCTTTGCTTTCGTCATGTCTTCTAAAAGACAGGCTTTCGTATAACACAAAACAGGCAGGCTCTTTACGAGCCTGCCTGTTTTGCTGTAACGACAATCCACAACTTTATCAGTGAATTTCAATTTCTTTTAGTTTTCCTTCATCTGCAGCTTTTGGCATTTCAATATTTAAAATCCCATCCTTGAATTCTGCCTTAACTCCTGCTTCATTAATATGATCAATATAGAAGGATCTTGTTACGCTGCCTGTATAACGTTCACGACGAATAAAGTTATTTGCTTCGTCTTTTTCTTCTTTTTCTTCATCCTTATGCGCCTCAATCGTCAAATAATTGTTTTCATAGCGCAGTGAGATATCTTCTTTTTTCATACCGGGAAGTTCAGCTGTAAGTTCATAAGAAGACTCTTTATCCTTTACATCCACTTTAAACGATGCTGTACCGCCTCCATTCCATTTGCTAAAAGGCGCCAGTTCTGTGTCAAAAAATGGTTCGTTAAACATATCGAACAGGCGACCAAAAGCATCTTCTTTCTTAGCAAGACTATTTTTCGATGCAAAAGGTACTAATCCAAACATTCTAATGATCCCCTCTCAAATTTATAATTTTGAAGGCTTTCGAGTTGCATTCCTAAGAATGCTTCTCTACAGTTCCTTCTTACAATTCTTATTATACGCCAAAAGGTCAAAAAGTCAATATCTTATTAAAAGAAAGTGGATTTGATCTTTTGACTTTTAGCTTTTATTCAGACTACTATACTTTTTACTCCTATAAAATATACAGAAAGCAACAACTTTTCCTATTGACACAAAAAAAATGCGGCATTGCAGTTTCATCTGCAATACCGCATATAAAGCTTCTTTTATACCTTAAGTTCCTGAATAGCCATTTGCAGTGTTTCGGCCATTTCCACCAGCCGCTGGCTGGAAGATGACATTTCCGATATAGCCGCCGTCTGTTCCTCTGTTGCCGCCGAGACATTTTCTGCCTCACTAACAACACCCTTATTCATCTCATTGATGTTTCGGACAGAAGAAACCATAACCCCTGTATGTGCCGTCATTTTTTCGATT
>JBAYAD010000223.1:0-4564 GCA_041669965.1 Selenomonadaceae bacterium | reverse complement strand
ATGCAGTGAAACAAAATCCGCTTCCTTAAAAATCGTATCCAAATCTACATACTGTACCTTATACAAATCAATAAATTCCTGTCTCGGATAAACATCGTATGCAAGAATTTGCATACCAAAAGCATGTGCTCTTTTTGCAACCTTTCCGCCAATATGCCCCATACCAACAATGCCCAAAATTTTTCCACCAAGTTCTGTTCCTGTATGACGGTACCATTTTCCACAACGAACTGCTCGGTCCATCGACGATATATTACGTGCTGCGGAAAGCATCAGCCCTATTGACAATTCTGCTACAGATTGACTATTTGCCCCCGGTGTAATAGTTACCGCAATATTTAACTGTTTAGCAGCTTCAATATCAATAGTGTTATAGCCAACGCCTTGTTTTGCTACAATCTTTAAAGTCGGACTGCCTTCCTCAAGAACTCTTCTAGTAACTTTGTCACTGCCGGCTACCATACCACTGGCCCCTCTAATGCACTTAACAAGCTCATCTTCTGTCATTGTCCTGTCGAAGGGATTCATTTCGAGTTTATATCCCTTTTCCTCTAAAAGCTTTATCATTTCCGGCGCTCTCGAACGCGCTCTTGAACCAATAACAATTTTTTCTTTCATATTTTCACCTCTGCATTATATATTGTCTGCACGTCTTTATCTATTGCAAATTCCGTGCCACTACACATAAATGCCGGAATATATACATAATAAAGAAAGATACAACACTTCTATCTCCTAGTGTTGTATATAGTGTTGTATATAATGTAAAGTTTTGGACAGGTTACAATTAGCCAGACAACTTTTAGCTTTGAGCTTTTTAAACGACAGTCTCTATTATTTTATTCCAGTTTCTAAATATGTTAATTTCAAATTATCACTTGAGCATCACACATTACTTGTTTTTATAATTCCCCTATACAAATTATATATTTTTGTATGATTATATTTTCTATCAGTTAATTGTATAATGAAATCAGACACAGTGAAAAAACAACCCGTCTGCTGCTAACGACCACTAAATTTAACTGGACGAAAACTCAGTTCATCTTATGATTGTAATTTGTAAAATAGAAAGCGGAGGCACACAATGAGAAATTATCGCCATAATTCTATAAAAAAAGCAGGATTACCCCCTGGAACTTTAGTACGATATGGCTTGGACCCTACTGTAAATACCAAAGTCCATGTCATTGACTTCAATTCAGATGAATTCTCAGAAACCGACATCACCCGGATCGAAGATCTTGATGATTTTCGACAAAAAGACACGGTCACCTGGATTCATATTGTTGGAGCCAGTAATGTAGATGTTTTAGACAAAATTGGTCATATTTTCAACATCCATAATCTGGTTCTAGAAGATATGCTAAATACTACGCATCGACCTAAAATCGAAAATCACGATGACTATTTATTTTTAATTACAAAAAACATCCGACTTCAAAAAGACAAACTTTTAATCGAACAAATATCTTTTATTATTGGAAGAAATTATGTTATTTCTTTTTTAGAAAACGACTTTAATGTATTTGAAGCCGTGCGTACCCGCTTGCGCTCGATCAAAAGCAAAATCCGCAAAACAGGTGCGGATTATCTGGGATATGCTTTACTCGATCTTGTTGTTGATAATTATTTCATTGCCTTAGAACACGTAGGCGAACAAATTGACCTTTTAGAAGAACGTGTTATTCGGGGAGCTGATTCAACTCAAATTAGAGAAATCCAGGAGTTACGCACAGATTTATTATTTATCCGCAAGGCAATTTGGCCGCTTCGAGAAGTTTTAAGTACCTTAGAGCGAGGCGATTCGGATCTTATTGCCCCACAAACCCATATTTATCTTCGTGACGTATACGATCATATTGTTCAGCTTATTGATACAGTGGAAACTTACCGCGAAATGGTCAACGGTCTTATGGATATTTATTTATCCAGTATCAGTAACCGAATGAACGAAGTCATGAAAGTTTTAACTATTATTTCTACTATTTTTATTCCATTAACTTTTTTAGCTGGAATTGAAGGAATGAATTTCAAAGTAATGCCAGAACTCAACTGGGACTATGGCTACCCTGCTCTTTTGCTTTTTATGAGCATAATTGTCATCGGCATGATTCGCTTTTTTAAAAACAAAAAGTGGCTATAATGTAGAAATCTTTATGTTCCATGAAAAACCGCTCTGCACGTCTGCCATTCTATATACCATGCAGGAACTGCTTGATAAATCTTATTGAATTTCATCAGTATCCAGGATGTCCGCACCTCAGTCAAGGCCCATATCCGGATATGGGCCTTGACTGAGGTGCGGACATCCTGGATACTGATGAAATTCAATAAGATTTATCAAGCAGTTCCTGCATGGTATATAGAATGGCAGACGTGCAGAGCGGTTTTTCATGGAACATAAAGATTTCTACATTATAGCCACTTTTTGTTTTTAAAAAAGCGAATCATGCCGATGACAATTATGCTCATAAAAAGCAAAAGAGCAGGGTAGCCATAGTCCCAGTTGAGTTCTGGCATTACTTTGAAATTCATTCCTTCAATTCCAGCTAAAAAAGTTAATGGAATAAAAATAGTAGAAATAATAGTTAAAACTTTCATGACTTCGTTCATTCGGTTACTGATACTGGATAAATAAATATCCATAAGACCGTTGACCATTTCGCGGTAAGTTTCCACTGTATCAATAAGCTGAACAATATGATCGTATACGTCACGAAGATAAATATGGGTTTGTGGGGCAATAAGATCCGAATCGCCTCGCTCTAAGGTACTTAAAACTTCTCGAAGCGGCCAAATTGCCTTGCGGATAAATAATAAATCTGTGCGTAACTCCTGGATTTCTCTAATTTGAGTTGAATCAGCTCCCCGAATAACACGTTCTTCTAAAAGGTCAATTTGTTCGCCTACGTGTTCTAAGGCAATGAAATAATTATCAACAACAAGATCGAGTAAAGCATATCCCAGATAATCCGCACCTGTTTTGCGGATTTTGCTTTTGATCGAGCGCAAGCGGGTACGCACGGCTTCAAATACATTAAAGTCGTTTTCTAAAAAAGAAATAACATAATTTCTTCCAATAATAAAAGATATTTGTTCGATTAAAAGTTTGTCTTTTTGAAGTCGGATGTTTTTTGTAATTAAAAATAAATAGTCATCGTGATTTTCGATTTTAGGTCGATGCGTAGTATTTAGCATATCTTCTAGAACCAGATTATGGATGTTGAAAATATGACCAATTTTGTCTAAAACATCTACATTACTGGCTCCAACAATATGAATCCAGGTGACCGTGTCTTTTTGTCGAAAATCATCAAGATCTTCGATCCGGGTGATGTCGGTTTCTGAGAATTCATCTGAATTGAAGTCAATGACATGGACTTTGGTATTTACAGTAGGGTCCAAGCCATATCGTACTAAAGTTCCAGGGGGTAATCCTGCTTTTTTTATAGAATTATGGCGATAATTTCTCATTGTGTGCCTCCGCTTTCTATTTTACAAATTACAATCATAAGATGAACTGAGTTTTCGTCCAGTTAAATTTAGTGGTCGTTAGCAGCAGACGGGTTGTTTTTTCACTGTGTCTGATTTCATTATACAATTAACTGATAGAAAATATAATCATACAAAAATATATAATTTGTATAGGGGAATTATAAAAACAAGTAATGTGTGATGCTCAAGTGATAATTTGAAATTAACATATTTAGAAACTGGAATAAAATAATAGAGACTGTCGTTTAAAAAGCTCAAAGCTAAAAGTTGTCTGGCTAATTGTAACCTGTCCAAAACTTTACATTATATACAACACTATATACAACACTAGGAGATAGAAGTGTTGTATCTTTCTTTATTATGTATATATTCCGGCATTTATGTGTAGTGGCACGGAATTTGCAATAGATAAAGACGTGCAGACAATATATAATGCAGAGGTGAAAATATGAAAGAAAAAATTGTTATTGGTTCAAGAGCGCGTTCGAGAGCGCCGGAAATGATAAAGCTTTTAGAGGAAAAGGGATATAAACTCGAAATGAATCCCTTCGACAGGACAATGACAGAAGATGAGCTTGTTAAGTGCATTAGAGGGGCCAGTGGTATGGTAGCCGGCAGTGACAAAGTTACTAGAAGAGTTCTTGAGGAAGGCAGTCCGACTTTAAAGATTGTAGCAAAACAAGGCGTTGGCTATAACACTATTGATATTGAAGCTGCTAAACAGTTAAATATTGCGGTAACTATTACACCGGGGGCAAATAGTCAATCTGTAGCAGAATTGTCAATAGGGCTGATGCTTTCCGCAGCACGTAATATATCGTCGATGGACCGAGCAGTTCGTTGTGGAAAATGGTACCGTCATACAGGAACAGAACTTGGTGGAAAAATTTTGGGCATTGTTGGTATGGGGCATATTGGCGGAAAGGTTGCAAAAAGAGCACATGCTTTTGGTATGCAAATTCTTGCATACGATGTTTATCCGAGACAGGAATTTATTGATTTGTATAAGGTACAGTATGTAGATTTGGATACGATTTTTAAGGAAGCGGATTTTGTTTCACTGCAT
>JBAYAD010000222.1:0-4573 GCA_041669965.1 Selenomonadaceae bacterium | reverse complement strand
TGGTCAGCGGGCGATTTATGCACTGGGTAGTGACATACGCGGACGCGTAAACGGACTATTCATGGCACTTTTCTTTATTGGCGGAGCCATTGGATCGGCCGCAGGCGGCTGGGCCTATGCCTATGGAGGCTGGTTGTTTGCATCTATTTTAGGCCTGGCAATGCCAGTTATCGCATTATTATACTATTTCACAGAAACAAATGATAAATCCTGACCTACGCACGCAACTCCTAAAAACAATTAAAATATCAATAAATCCAATCAATAGACAAGCCCGCTTACTATCTGTTTTCAAATCAGATAGTAAGCGGGCTTCTGCTTTTTTTCCATACGATCGATATTTTCAAATGGACAACACTTGTTATTGAAGAAAAGAAGCGTCTATAACTCTTCAAGCACCTGCGTGTCATCAGAATCAGCTATTAGCAATTTTCCACTCATCACAAGGTTTTTGTTTCTCTTCTGTACAACATAAAACCTACAAGAAGGCACTCCATTTTCATTATAAAAAACAACCATTCCATTAACAAGCGCCCATTTTGATTCATTCGGATGATAATATCCAGCAATTTTCCCATCCGGTAAAAGCTGAATAGAATTGGCAATTATCGAACCATCCATCCACCCAAATCTCCAGGATTTTCCTATAATATCATTTATTGATACATCCATGCTTTGCTCCCGGCATTTTTCAATTTCAGCTGCCAAACGTCCTTGTGGCATCATTCCATTCGATTGGAAACGAATAATTCCCTTTTTATCAATAATGAATGTCATGGGTACGCCTTTAATTTGAAATCGATTCTTCAGTTCCCGGCCCGTATTATCAACAAAAGCAGGAATCTGATAATCATTTTTATATAAAAAATCATTTGCCGCCTCCGGTTTTTCCCACATATCAATAAGATACATCGCAACCTGATCGGAATGCTGCAAATAGTAATCATTGAAATCGGGCATTTCGACAGCGCAGTACGCACACCACGATGCAAAAAAATTGATAACCGTAAGTTTATTCTGATCTGGTTTTATTACTGCCATCGTCCCATCAAGACGTGGTAATGACAAAGGTTCAAATTCGTTACCAACAAAATCAGATTTTGCTGAAGCCACAGTCGAAGCTGCAAGCAAAAACAAAAGGGACACAAATAAAATTTTTATATGCGTTCTTATGATAACTCATTCCTTTCTTCACTTACGATCCACATGATCACTTAAATTGCAGCTTCCATTTTGGCAATCATCTTGATTGCTTTGCTGTGAAACAGTTCCCGCATCCTGATCATTCTCATCAGAATATGCACCAGCTGCACTACAAATCGACGAAAAAAAACAAAAACAAGCAAAAACAAGTACAAATTTTTTCACACTTTTTCCTCCTCAATAACATTCATTGTCCGGACGACCGCAGTATCAGGCTGCTTTTATCAATAGGACTACTTCTCTATTTTAGCATATTTTACCCAACAAAACCGCTTATTTTTTCAAATTTTATTTGACAAATGAGCTTATCTTTATCGGTTCTTATAAAACATATACATATAATATATTTTGATGAAATCAAAAAACTAAACCCCATCGTCCCAACCCCATAAATAAAGCAGCGCCTCAGCATGAAGAGAATCTTCACCTTGCTGGGGCGCTGCTTTATCGTCCAGGCAAAACACTTACCCGGCATACTGTCTTTTAATTTCCATAATTCTTCGGACAACGTTTTTTTCGTTTCGCTTCATTTCTTTTTCATTGAAACGAATTTCTGACCAGTGCTCAACCGCTGCCTTTATATACCTGTTCCACTCATTCCCACCACTGCCTACGCATAAAATCCGGTCCACGGTAATTGCCAGCGAAATCGATGCAGGACACACAACAATGCCTCTGTCACAGGAGTGATCGGCAATCTTTTGCCATACCTTTTGCACGACTGCTTCTTCCGGCAAAGAACCGTCCGCCTCGCTTGCCACATCCACCACGAACGTTTCTTTGCGCTGTAAACATGCTTTGATTTTCTCTTTCAGCTCAACCGTTCTCGCTTCACAGCCAATCACAATACTCATTTGTTTTAACTAGCAGCCGTATAGTCCGCAAAGATCAAATGCGTTGCTGCCGTGTCCTCTTCCACGTCCGGAATACGTGACTGTGCCGTATAGAACCGATTATCCACGCGATCATCATTCGTAGTCGATACTTCAAACAACGCAATATCTCCGCTTTTTGGCACGCCCTGCCACTGATGATACTGCCCCGGAACGAGAGTTATGCTCTGCCCCGGCTTGATACATACCGTAGCGCCAGCCGCAACCTGCAGAACCTTTCCATCCACGTGAACCACTACATCCGTATCGGCAAATCCGCCGTCTTTCGTCGAGTTATACAGCGTTACGTTTAGATCTCCACCGCCGCGGTTTATAATATCTTCCATCTTTTTCCAATGAAAATGAAACGGCAAAATCTGTCCATCCCGCACAAATAACAGCTTCTCACAATACGACTTCGGATATTTTTCCTGCTGATTGAAGTTTCCATTGCGAAACGTAAACACCGTCAACCCGACATGCTTGAAATCACCTGTCGCAAAGTCCGTAACATCCCAGCCCAGCATCGTGTCAGCAATCTCTTCTTCATCTGTCTGTATATACTTCCACTCTTTTGGTGTATAAAACGCAAAAGGCGGTAAAGGGATCTTAAACTGCTCCATCGCTTTTATTGTATACGCAATAATCTCGTTAATCTCTGATCTTTTCATTACAGCACTCCTTTTATTTTTAAGATTCACTTCATTGCCGAGCCTACTTTTCAGGACTCTACGGAAAACGCATACGTTGTATAGCTGTCATAAGGCTTCTCTTTTGTAATCAGCACCATCTCCGGCTTCGTTGAGTGAATCCGGTCCGGCATTGCCTGCGTTTCAAGTGTTACACCAGCATGCGGTTTCAGCGTCCCTTGTTCCATTGGATACGCCAGTGGAACTTTGTTGCAGGTATACACCACAACGGCTTCTTCGGACGTTTTCACCGCCACCTTGATTCCGCTGTGCTTTTCATAGAGCACCAGATCTTTCCTGCTCTTTTTATTCAACAAAAACGCATGATCATACCCGCCCTGAACCATATCCAGCTGCGGATGCCCACACATACCATACTGTCCGATCTTCCGTCGTCCGGCAAAATTGAATACCTCGTCTTTTCCCGTTTCAATATACGCTCCGGTCGGCAGCGTTTTCTCGTCCACACAAGCAACCCGATCTGCATGAATCTGCAAATCATGTTCCAAAACATCACGGTGCTGCAAAGCTCCGGCCAGATTGAAATACGTATGATTCGTCATATTGCAAATCGTCGGCACCTCGGTTTCAGCATGATACTCGATTCTCCACACATTATCCTCCGACAGCGTATACGTAACACATACATCCAAATCACCCGGATACCCGTCATGGCTTTTATCCTGCAAGCGAAGCTCCAGCCGATCCTGCCCGTTCTCTCCTATGGGCTTTACCGTCCAAAACCTGTGATGAAATCCATCCGTTCCACCATGCAGATGGTGCCTTCCTTCATTTCTTTCCAGCAGATGCAGCTTGCCATCATCCAGACAAAACGTACCATGTTTTATCCGGCCCGCGACCCGTCCGATTACCGCGCCAAAAAACATGGGGTTTTCTTCATAGAGGGACACATCCCGATAGCTCAGTATTCGATTATCTTTTTTACCTGCCTTATCCGCAAAGACAATGCGCCGCACAACCCCGCCATAGTTTAGTATTGCCACTTCCATCCCATTCTTATTGCGCATTGTATATTGGTCTACCGATCTTTGGGCAAACTTGGCAGCTCTCTCCCGACAAATCATAGCTTCACCCCGAAATTTTAATACTAGCCAGATTCAGTTCCTTTTCAGTTTCCGGCTCGTCAGAGTCTTCCAGCGGCTTTCTTTTCAAAAACTGCAGCAGCACGGCAAACACAGCTGAGCCTATAAGTAAACTGGCTACCCAAAGCCCCGGATGGCTGATACCCGCCAGAGCAAAAAACCCTCCGGCCGGAACCGTAGAAGAACAGTCCCAGTACATCGTCAACGCACCATCTACAGCAGCACCCGCTCCTGTACAAATCGTAATACGCACAAGATCATTCAAAATAATCGGATAGGACCCCTCTGTGATCTGACAGCACCCCATGAGAAAAGCCGACTTCAGCGCATTGACTTCCTGCGTCGAATAAATGGTTTTGTGCAGTATACGACTGAGGAAATACCCCATCGTCAAGCCAAAAGGAGCAATCATCGACGCTGAAATCAGCGTAGCAATCGGCGCTCCAATCCCCTGTGTCATAAGACTAAGCACAAAGACAAACACAACTTTATTAATCGGCCCGCCATAATCAACCGAAGATAATATCCCCAAAATCACACCCAGAATAAGAATGGACGTCCCGCCCTGCAGACTAATGAGCAAAGACGCGATCCCGTCCGTCAGAGCAATAATCGGTATTCCGACAACATATTCCATAAAAACACCGACAAGTATCGTTGACAGCAGCGGCAATATCATTTGCGGAACCAGCCCCTCGGCAAAGGA
>JBAYAD010000221.1:0-4602 GCA_041669965.1 Selenomonadaceae bacterium | reverse complement strand
GCTTTCCTTAATCTATACACCAAGATTAACTCTGTTTACTAATCAAAAATCTTATACTTTTTCATAAAAAAGGTGCTGACACTTTAGTGGTATTTTTCATTATCTGCATGCTGCAATATTTGTCTGTTTCTCCAATTTTTCCATGGGTTTTTTCGGATTCTTTTTTTCAGGAACGGTTGGTGAAAACTTAAAGATGACATCCGCGACCTCATCAGAGGAAAACCCGCAATCCAGAAGTTTTTGTCCAATTTCCTTATCGAAAATTTCCTTCCACTCTCCGCTGTTTGCTTTAACTTTCTGTTGAGCATAGGATTTAAAGTTTTTTTCAAGCTTATCTTCATGGATAGTTGCAATATTGCTCATGATATTTTCTAAACGGGAAGACTTTTCCTGTTCCATATTGATAGATGTACCATCCATATTCAAAAGTGTCACCAACTCTGCAGAGCGCAATGATTTCGCATTGAACTCATCTTCCTGTGGAAAAGGTCCATTGACTTCTGTTTTTGCAGTTTCAAAATTATTTTGCAGATCAGATAAATTTTGTTCCAGTGTTTGTATTTCTTCGGGAATATGTTCCATAAGTGCATGCATGCGGCTGATAATAGTAGTCGGATTGTCCGTAATATCTGCACGATAGCTCCGCATATGGTTTAATACTATTTGATATCTAGCATCAAACGGATTACGTGTGCAACGTACGTTCATGCCCCTATACATCCCATCCAGGGCAAGTCCCTGTCCATCATGGATAGCTGCTAAAACCGCCTCACCAGCTTCCTTCTTACTTACGAAAATTTTGCCGTTCAAGGTAAGAGAAAATTCTTCTTTACCATTAACAAGCTTCGTATGGCCAGCAACCAGTGCCTGATCTTTTTGTGAACGTTCCAACGTTTCCTCATATTGTGCGATTTGTCTTGGATATTTTGTTAAAATCATATCTTCTAATTTATGTTGGTTAGAAAAATATTCAGCCCTAACCATTTTAAGTCGTTCAAGTTGCAGATCAATATCCATCTTTTCCTTAATAAGCGGATTTTCAGTCGCAATCGCTTTAATCTCTGCGTAAGACAGTGTTGCCTCATCGATATCTTCTGCAGTACGTACGGGTGTTTTCGAAGTCATGATTTGGGAAATGAACCTTTGTTTATTTTCGATGATCTGCCAAAGATAGGCATCGAATGTCCCCTCAGTTACATACCGAAAGACCTTTACCTCTTTGTTTTCATTCCCTTGGCGGATAATTCGGCCGCTGCGCTGTTCAAGGTCAGATGGTCTCCACGGGACATCGAGATCATGTAAGGCAACAAGCTTATTTTGTACATTTGTACCAGTCCCCATCATAGGCGTTGAGCCTAAAATAACCCGGACTGCACCTGTACAAACCTTCTCAAAAAGAGCATCTTTCTGCTTCTCGTTCTTGGCATCATGGATAAACGCAATTTCCTGCTCTGGAACACCATGGCCAATGAGCTTAGTTTTAATATCATCATAGACAGAAAAACCTTTTCCATAGGTTGGTGTCGAAAGATCACAAAAAACCATCTGTGTGGATCGAGCAGCGGTAGTTTCCTTATAAACATTAAGCACATTTTGTACGCACTGGTTGACTTTACTGTCTGGATAATCCGGCAAAGCTGTATTCATAAGTCGTTGATCGAGGGCAAGTTTACGTCCCTCGTTTGTTATTTTCAACATATTATCGTCTTCTGGGCTGACAGCGCCATTACGGATACGTTCAGCTCGTTCAGCCAGTTCAGTTACCATCTGTTTTTGTGTTTCACTAGGCTTAATTCGGCTGATTTCAAATTCAGCTTTTGGTACTGGCAAGTTTAGCATATCTGCCGTCTTAATATCAGCAATTTCCTTAAACATGTTCATAAGTTCCGGTAGATTATGGAATTTAGCGAAACGTGTCTTGCTGCGGAAGCCTTTTCCTTCAGGACTAAGCTCAACAGCCGTCACTGTTTTTCCAAAAGTAGTTGCCCAAGTATCGAAGAACTTCAAACCTTCTGCCTCTAGTCGATCCGGCTGCAGATAGCGTTGCATAGTGAAAAGTTCCGTCATCGAATTGGATATAGGGGTTCCTGTAGCAAAAACAATTCCTTTAGCACCATTTTTTTCATTTAGATAACGGCATTTTTCATACATATCCATTGTTTTTTTAGCATCCGTTGTAGTAATACCAGGGATATTTTGCATTTTCGTATAAGTGTAGAGATTTTTGAAGTAATGAGCTTCATCCACATATAGACGATCCACGCCAAGTTCTTCAAACGTAACCGTTTGATCAGTTTTACTTTCTGCCAACTTCTCTAAACGAGCCTGTAACTTTTTGCGAGAGAGTTCCATCTGTTTGATGGTAAATCTATTGCCGCCTTCTTGTCTAGCTTTGGCAATACCATCCAGAATCTCTTGAATTTCATCTTTTAATACGTTCTCCAACCGTTCAGCACTCAATGGAATCTTCTCGAATTGTGTATAACCCATGATAACGGCATCCCAATCCTGCGTAGCAATTTTTGCGCAAAATTCTTTTCGATGTGCTTGCTCAAAGTCCTTCTGTGTAGCAATAAGAATTTTTGCCGCTGGATATAGTTGCAAAAACTCCGTACCAAATTGTTCCGTCAAATGTTTTGGTACAACAACCATAGCCTTTTGGGAAACTCCGATACGTTTAGCTTCCATGATACTGGCAACCATCTCATAGGTCTTACCAGCCCCTACGCAATGTGCAAGAAGTGTATTACCACCATAAATCGTATGCGCAATTGCATCTTTCTGGTGTTTACGCAAATTAATTTCAGCGTTCATGCCAGGGAAGGTCAACGTGTCACCATTATATTCACGGGGCCGTATATTATTGAAATGGCGATTATAAAAAGTCGTAATGCGTTGCCGCCGGGCTGGATCTTTCCAAATCCATTTAGAAAACTCATTTTTAATAAGTTCCTGCTTCTGTTGTGCCAAAATGGTCGCTTTTTGATCAACCACACGTTTTTCCTGTCCATCGACATAAATTACCTTGAAAATTTTGGCTTCTTTTAGATTTAGCGCATGTTCAATCAACATGTAAGCATTCATCTCTTTAAGCCCATAGGTCAGTTCAACTCTTGCATTGCCTTCGTCACAAGTCTTGCCTTCAATACGCCAGTTTCCCGTTGCCGGAGAATAGAGGACTTCCAATTTACGTTCTACCCAGGGAAGTGGTTTCATAGTATCCACCAAAAATTGTTTGATATCCTCAGGTGAAATCCATGGCGCTCCGAGTTCTATCTGAATTTCAGATGCTTCCAAATTCTTTGGTTTCACTGCAGACAAAGCAGCCAGATTTTTTTGCATATGCTCTATTTTTTCGGTCGTTTCTTTGGCGTTTGGATAGTCTTGGTGCTGGATGATATTCTGCCGGCGTTCTTCTAAAGCTGCCTGATAAGATTTCCATTCGGCCCTTAAATCCCCCGTCAAACTTTCAGGACGGTCTGGAATATACGTTGCTAATTTCTCCTTTAAAAAATTGTACATCGGTGCGGTGATTTTAGGAAACGACAAGTTTCCAACGTTTAGAATTCCCATGGATCTGCATGCAGCTGCTAAAACTTGACTGCCTTGGCTTTTGTCAATTCTGTATCGACCATTTTGCAAGGCATTCAAAGCAAAAAGCGGCTCATTATTGTATTTCCCCAAGGCTTCAATAGGATAAGGGGCTTGATTTTTGGAAGCGATAGCTAAAAACAAAGCACGGTTTTCTAAATGTTTCGCAAGATATTCTCTTTCATCAGATTTTAGATTCAACATATAGACATTTTCAACTCGTTCGAGCAGGGTGTTTTCCATATCATTTTGTGGTTCGTACGGAGGTATATTTTCAAAAGGTGTCAAAATATCCTGAATAATGCTATCACGCTGGTCAAGAAATATTTTAGTAGTACTTTCAATATACTCGATTTTTGCGCAAATATCGCCGCTCAGATATTCTTCTGCAAGTTGGTACTCTTCCTTTTCCGGGTCATAATAAATATGATGAAACTCAAGCTGGCGAACGATATCGGCTGCAGAGGTGTCTTCCATGAGGCTTGCCATATAAGGAATATCTACCCGTGCACTCTCTTGCATAGAAATAGCCAGTGCATCCATGGCAGTATCTGCATGATCTGGCATAAGATAAGGATTTATGGTTCTCTTCGTGAATATCGCACTTTTGGCAACAAAGTTGTTCTCTTCAAAAATTTCCAAAGATCGCAGAAGTGGATAAGCGGGATCCTCACCAAAAAGTTTTTTCAAATCTTTATTTGAATTAATCCGTCCATACTGTTCTTCATAAGCATCATATGTACTATTCAACACTTGCTGTGCTGCTTTTAATTCCTCATCAGAATTCTCATTCTTTTGAACAGCAAGAACTTGATGTATGGCATCCTTCATGCGGATAAGCGTACGAACCTGTTCGAATTGAACTACGGATAATCCCGTCACAATGTTTTCATTGGAATTTTGGCGTTGATAAAGCTGCCCATTTTCCACATAAAAACCATCTGCCTGATTTTGTTTCGAATCCAGTATTTGCTCTGGCAGTACACGGTTAGCCTTATCCGCCTTATATTC
>JBAYAD010000220.1:0-4619 GCA_041669965.1 Selenomonadaceae bacterium | reverse complement strand
GATGTTTATCTGCAGGGGACTATTTCCCGTATATCACGTGAAGCACCTGTGCTTGTACTTGAACAGGCGGATGAAAAAATCGTTGCTGGCGGGGCGGCGAATGCAGCCAACAATGCAGCGACGCTCGGTGGTAAGGTAACTGTTGTCGGCCTTGTCGGTCTTGACAGCGGGGCAAAGGGACTCAAGCGCATTCTTGGGGCAAATGGCGCGGATACGACAGGCTTTTTTTGTGATGAAAAACGACCGACGATTACGAAGACACGCATCATTGCCGGTGGCCGGGCTACGGTGAGCCAGCAGATTGTCCGTATTGATAAAGAAAGCCACAAACCCATGTCTTCGGCATTTGAGGCTCATATTATAGAATATATCAAAAAGGTTTTGCCGACGATCGAAGGCGTTATTCTGAGTGACTATGGCTGTGGTACAATTACGGAAAATATCCGAAAAATACTGATGGATCATTGTCACAGAAATGCAATACCGACAATTGTTGATTCCCGTTATGATATCCATCGCTTCAAGGGCACAGACTATATCAAGCAAAATGATGAGGAACTTGCAAGAGCAGTCGGCTATGCCGTGTCAACGGAGGAACTTCTCTACAAAGCCGGAGCAGAGCTCCTGAAGGATATGGATGCCAGGGGTGTGCTTATTACGCGGGGAGAAAAGGGCATGGTGCTCTTTGAAGAAAATGGTGCTGTGCATAATATTCCGGTGTCGAATAAGAGCGAGGTCTATGATGTATCCGGTGCTGGTGATACCTGTGTAGCTGCCGTCATTCTGGCACTTGCAGGCAAAGCAGAACCTGTACTTGCAGCAGAGCTGTCAAATATAGCATCCGGTATCGCCGTAAAAAAGCTTGGCACAGCAACCGTGAGTGCGGTTGAACTCCGACAGGCGCTAGAAAAGTAGGGATAGATATGTTGATTGAATCTGATCGAATTGAAGAATTTTGCGAGACGCTGCGCCGGGCCGGGCAGAAAATCGTATTTACAAATGGCTGTTTTGATTTACTGCATGCCGGTCATGTTCGTTATCTGGCAGAGGCGCGTTCCTTTGGTGATTGTCTTGTAGTTGGCCTCAATACGGATGCTTCGGTACACCGTCTGAAAGGGCCAACGCGTCCGATTAATAACGAACTGGATCGGGCAGAAGTTATTGGGGCACTTAAATCGGTCGATTATGTTGTGCTTTTTGGTGAACAGACAGCAGAAACTCTTATTGCAAGAGTCCGTCCGGATATTTATGCCAAGGGTGGCGACTATACGCTTGCTACATTGCCGGAAGCAAAAATTGTTCAGTCGTATGGCGGTCATGTCGAGTTCATCGCTATGGTAGCAGGAAGATCGACGACGAATGTTATTGATAAAATACGAGGAAGCGCTGACGCATAACGTAAAGATCAATCCGATCTGTGAAAGGAGACGTCTATGAAAAATATTCTTGTTGTGAAGCTTAGTGCGATTGGCGATGTTATTCATGCATTGCCGGTATCGTATGCAGTAAAGGAAACATTTCCGGAAGCAAAGGTGACGTGGGTGGTTGAGCCGCCGGCATACGATTTACTGACGAATAATCCTTGTGTTGATCGGGTGATTCTTTTTGAAAAGAAAAAATTCAAGTCACTGAGTGGCTTTTTGCAAAATATCGGGCCATTTTCCCGGCTGCTGCAGGAGACAAAATACGATGCAGTACTTGATCTGCAGGGACTTTTTAAGTCGGCAGTAATTGCATACCTCAGCAAGGCGCCCATAAAGCTTGGTACCTGTGATATGCGGGAGCTAAGTAATAAGGTGAGTAAACCCGTTATCGGACCGCATGCACAGGGCCATATCGTAGAGCGTTATCTTGATGTAGCACGTCGTCTTGGCTGCCGTGTGGACAAGGTTGTGTTTCCGCTGCAGATCAGTGATCGTGACGCAGATATTGCGGGTAAGCTCATGAAACAGGCCGGCGCCGATATGCGAAATCCTTACGTCGTTTTGGCAGTCGGGGCAAACTGGCCAAATAAACGCTGGCCGACGAAATATTATGCCGAGCTTGTCAACTGGTTGTATGATCGAAAAGTTATTCCGGTTCTGATCGGCGGCGGGGTCGTTGACAGCCGTCTGGCGGCAGAAATCAGCAATGATGCACAGATACCACCCGTGGATCTCGTGGATAAAACAACACTCAGGCAGCTGGCACATATTTTGAAGAATGCAAAGGCAGTGCTGGGTGGAGACACGGGTCCCGTTCATCTCTCAGCCGGTCTTGGCGTGTCAACGATTATGGTCATGGGCCCAACCGATGCCAACCGCAACGGCCCTTATGGGCAGCTTGAAAATGCGATTGAAACAGAGCATGACTGCAACTATTGCTGGAAACGGCAGTGCAGGTATCACCGTGATTGTCTGGCAGCGATAAAACTGGATCAGGTAACGGAAAAATTGAGATTCATACTCGATGGTGATCCTTTATAAATTCTATTCTGAAAAAATATAAAGCACGAATAAAAAATTATATGTATTTTGAAAACGAAGATGACCATAAAAGGAGTCTACAGAGTGAATCATTATAAGGAAAACAGGAAAGCCTACTGTATGTTGATTTCCCTGTTTTTATATATGTGGGTGCTTAATTATTTTATGCCTTTGCATCGGGATGATTATGAATATGCTTTGATTTGGGGAACCAATATCCATATTACGGGTCTTAGTGATATTCTGCAATCGCTTTATCGTCATTACTTTATGCATGGCGGACGTATGGTGGCTTTTTTTGTACAGGAAGTTTTTTTGGTATTGGGAAAAACCTGGTTCAATTTTTTTAATGCTTTTTTGTATACCTATTTAATGATTTTGTTATATTGGCATGGGACACGCAGGGTCGGCTGGAAGTTTAATCCTTATCTATTAGGTCTTATCATGCTATTTGCGTGGTTTGGCTTACCGGACTGGGGACTCACAAACATTTGGATGTGCGGTTCCTGTGTTTATCTGTTTACGACAACCGTAATATTTACAATGCTTTTGCCGTATCATATGCAGCTTGTTGGCAGGGATCTGTTTGCAGATGGTTATGCCGTTTCTATTGGTATGTTTTTCTGTGGGATTATTTCGGGATGGACGTTTGAAAATACCGGAATCAGTTTGAATCTGTTACTACTCCTGGCCTGTATGTATGCCCATAAAAAAGGCTCTTTAAAAAAATGGATGATTGCCGGATTCAGTGGAACGTTGATTGGATTTGCTTTCCTGGTAGCAGCTCCGGGGAATATTATTCGCTTAGCTACTACGCATAAAAGAATCATTGACCATTTTCTCAATCCAATAGGTACAGGTGTAGAAGTTTTTCTTGGGGTGCTTCTTATTGCAGGGTTTCTCATGCTGGCCTGGAGAATTTTACTCGTGTATAATAACAATACTATGGGTATAGGAGAATCACGTAAATTTGTCGGGGTATTTACAAGCTCAACAGCAGATTATATCCGTATAAGTGTCATCATACTCATGATGGTTTCCAAGCTGTATGATTCTTTTATTTCGAAAGGTCTGGCGGTATTTATATGTAATGATATTCTTGCTCCGCTGGGATTGTTGAAAAGGGCTGCTTTGCAGTCGCAGCTTACAACGACACTTTCCGGTGTCGAAGATGTAACAATCTATATTTTGATTGTAGTTACCTTGTTTAAATTTATTTTTGCCCGGCTCAACCTTTTAAAAAGAAACATTAAACCTCTTTGCCGGCAAACCAGTTTTAAAAGTTTGCTGCGGAAATATCCGGGAACCTGGTTTTCGGTGGGGATGGCTGCAATGGCTTTGGTAAATCATTTGGTGATGATTATTCCACCGATTTATCCGGGACGTGCAGGTTATGGCTCCGTTGTTTTTTTGATTATTAGTGCAATCAACCTTTGCCTAATGCCGCAAATACAGAATGTTTTATTTGCAGATAAAGGGCGGCGATTGTTTTTACAAAATGTTTTGTTCCTTGCAATGCTGCCATTGTCAGTGCTGACGGCTATACAGTATTATGGTATCTATCAGGAAAACGGCAAACGCATGGAATATGTAGAACAAATGTACAAAGCCGGTGCTGTGACAATCGAATTGAAACCCATAGGCAGGCGCAATGAGATTTTGCGGCACGTGTATTTCGTTGATTTTCCTAATTCAGTGACAAGCGGCGGATTTAAACGGTATTTTGGTTTTGATGAAATAAAAATGAAATAGAAATTTCAGAAATAGTGCTTTTGCCGCCGGAAATCCGGCGGTTCTTTTTTTTATATGAACATGATATAATGAGAGTCATGAATTGCTGTAAATACAATGTGAAAAACAATAAATGTGGTGAAAAATGAAAAGTAAAGATACAATAAAAAAAATTCTTGTGATTAATCTGGCTTTTATCGGTGATACAATCTTATCAACACCCGTTACAAGAGCATTAAAGGAAACATGGCCTGCAGCAAGTGTGGCATTTATGACGATACCTGCTGCAGCAGCCGTGGTTGAAATGAATCCATATGTGGATAAGGTACTTGTCTATGATAAGAGGGGAAGCCATAAAGGAATTGGCGGCATGTGGAAGATGGCAAAGCTGCTGCGGACGGAGCAGTTCGATCTGGCAGTCTG
>JBAYAD010000219.1:0-4624 GCA_041669965.1 Selenomonadaceae bacterium | reverse complement strand
GCAAAGCCTAAGATATATGTGAGCTTATTCAAGTGAAAGTTATTATGAAGAGCCGTATGCGGGAAAGCTGCACGTACGGTTCTGTGAGGGGCAGATGTCGTGAGGCATTTGTCTACTCGATTATAAAATATTTTTATATCACATAAATAAACACATTGTATTATCTATTACAATGTGTTTATTTTATAATGAAAATATTACAATGGTGTTTCACCCGTAGACATAAATACTATATAAAGTTGAATTGCTATAATGTTTGTCCTGTATGTGCAAACTGTTTTTTGACTAAATCGATAAAAGCATTAACCGGTGGCTGTGCTGCATTTTCTTTTTTATAGGCCATAATAGTTTTATGAAGCAACGGTTTGCCGTCTATATATAAAGGTGTGGAATAGAGATGATGCGTTTTAGAAAGAAAGATTTTGGGGATGATTCCCCAGCCTAAGTCGCTGGAAATCAATTGAATGGTAGCTTCTATTGTATTTACCCAAATTGGAACTGATGGAGAAGTTTGAAACGTTTTTGCCCACCAAAGGCAGAAGGTAGTATAAGCTTTTGTTACAGTTGCAGATTCGTATAAAATCCAGGGTAAGCCGGGTAGTTCACTTAAGTCCAATGGACGAGAAGAGACAAGGCACCAGGGTTCTTTAAAGATTGTATATTGCTCATCAGGCCAATCAAAAAAATCATGGCGTAAAATTGCTAAATCAATCTCATTGTTTTTCAATAAATCAGGCAGCAAAAGAACACTGGAACCTGTTTTTAGAGAAATGTTTACTAGGGGAAACTGCTTTTTATATTGTTTTAATATTGGAGCAAATTTCAATTTGGCAAAAATAGTAGAAATGCCTAAACGTAGATTTCCTTCAAGCGGATGTTCATTTGTTTGAAGTACAGTCTTTAGCTTTTCCAATTCAACAAGCATATGTTCAGCATAGCGAACGAAGTGTTCTCCCTGTGGTGTAAGCAAGACGCCCTTTGAACGACGTTCAAAAATTTTTGTGTGGTATTCTTTTTCAATACAATGCAGACGATAAGTTAAAGCTGGTTGCGAAATAAAGAGAGAAACTGATGCTTTTGTTAGATTTTCGGTTTCGTTCAGAGTTTTTAAAATCAACCAATCAGTATCGTCCATTATGGCGCCTCTTTTACTTTATATTTAGCTTATATTAACAGTATTTAAATGATTGGTCAAATTATATTCTTTTTATGGAACAAATAAAGGAGGAGTTTTATGTCTAAAATTTTAGCAGAGAAGTTGAAGAAGGAAATCGTTGTTTGTATTGATAATCAGAAGGAAAAACTGTTTGCTCTGGCAGATTTTATTTTTCAACATCCGGAAATTGGATTTAAAGAAAAGCAGGCTTCTGAACATCTAATACGGTTTTTAAGTGAAGGAGGTTTTTCGATAGAAAAAAACTACACGGGCTTATCTACTGCTTTTCGGGCTGTATATGAACAGGGAGAAGGTGGACCTCATATTGGATTGTTGTGTGAATATGATGCCCTAAAAAATATTGGACATGCTTGTGGTCATCATTTGCAAGGGCCAGCTATTGCTGGGGCGGCAATGGCCGTAAAAAAAGTTTTGGACGATACTGAGATGCCATATGTTTTAGAGATTATTGGTACCCCAGGTGAAGAGTGCTCAAATGGAGGAAAAAATATTATGCTGGAGCAGGGGGCGTTTAAGGAGCTGGATGTGGCACTTATGATGCATGCTTCGGATAGTACGACTACAGATATTCATTCTATGGCTCGGAGTGAGTTTTCTGTTGCTTTTCATGGCAAGGCCGCTCATTCGGCGATTGCACCAGAGCGTGGACGCAGTGCTCTGGAGGCAGCAATTCTGGCCTTTAACGGTATTGGTTTTTTGCGTGGACATGTTAAAGATGATACACGTATTCATGGCATTGTTGTCGAAGGCGGAAAGCTAACAAATGTTATTCCGGATGAAACAGTGATTCGTATAGAGGTTCGTTCCTATGACAGTGTTTATTTAAAAAGCGTAGAGAACTGGGTAAAAAAAATTCTAGAGGGAGCATCGCTAATGACGGGGACAACTTACTCAGTTGAGAAAATTGGTGGCAGTCTTAGTAAAATCCCGGTGCGTTCTCTTAATAAGGTTTTAATGGATAATGCTGTGGCTATAAAAGCTCCGGCTATATCGCCTCCAAGGGAAAAAACAGGATCTACAGATTTTGCTTCAGTGATGTTTCATATTCCCGGTTCTTGTATTCGTGTTGGCTTCATTGAAAAAGGAATATCAGCACATAGTAAAGAATGGCTTGACAAAGGATTGTCAGATGATGCACACCAGGCATTGGTTGTAGGCGCAAAAATATTGGCATTGACGGTTTTTGATCTTGTTACAGATATGAGGCTTCTACAAAAAATTAAAAAAGAATTTAAAGAAGAAAAGATAAGAGTTAAAAAACAATAAGGGAGGGCATTGTAATGCAGGGAAAAAAACAAAACATAATGAAAAATGATGTAAAGGCGACAACTACAGTTGTTGCTGTCATTTCATTACTTATAGCCGCTGTTGTCTTTTCTGGTTTGTTATCGGGGACAAAAGGATGGAGTTCGGCGTTTGACTTTGTCACCTTGAGCGGTACGTTTGGAACTATAAAGGCAGGGGCGACCTTTGTAGGAAACGATGGTACTGGTGTCAAAGCAGGATTTCTTCTGGCACTCAGTCTGGTTCCAAGCGTTATGCTTGCGATGGGAGTTGTATCTGTTGTTGAGCATACCGGAGGACTGAAGGTAGCACAACGCCTTTTAACGCCTGTTTTGAGGCCTGTCTTTGGCTTGCCGGGCAACGTGAGTCTGGCTTTGATTGCCAGCTTACAAAGTACAGATGCAGGTGCTGGTATGACGAAGACTCTGTATGATGAAGGTCTGATTACGGATAAGGAAAGAACCATATTTGCTCAATTTCAATTTTCCGGCTGTGGAGCTATTAACAATTATTTAAGTATTGGCAGTATGGTTTTTGCCAATATTATTGTGCCGATGATTCTGCCGCTGCTTGTCATATTAATTTTAAAGATTTTTGCGGCAAATATGACTCGTCTTATCATCAACAAATTCTATCCGGAGGATGTATAAATTATGGAAAAGGAAAAGCTGAATATTATCAACATGTTTGTAGAAGGTGCTCGTAATGGTTGGAATATAGCTATCAATTCTTTACTGCCAAATGTTATTCTTGCTTTTACGTTAATTAAAATTTTGCAAGTTACTGGAATTATGAATCTTATTGGTTTTCTATGTGCTCCAGTTATGGGGCTGTTTGGGCTGCCTGGCCAGGCAATTACAGTTAATATGACGGCGTTGTTATCACAAGGTGGAGCTGTAGGGGTGTTGGCAGGGCTTCTGAGCGATGGCTCGCTGGATGCACGCGAAGCGACAATTTTGCTGCCCGCGGTGTTTGCTTCTGGTGGTGTTCTACAGAATATTGGCAGAGTTTTGGGAACGGCTGGAGTTAATACAAAACATTATGGGGTTGTATTGTGTATGACAATTCTCAATGGAATATTGGCTATGACGATTATGAGTGTTATAAGCAAGTTCTTTTAAGCAAATATAGAAAGAAAGGTTGATTAAAAAATGAAAAATCAAGAATTATATGCAGCTTGTGAAGCACAACAAAAAGATTTCATTTCTCTTTGGAAAAAACTTGTTAATATTGATACTGGGACTGGGTATGATGATGGCATTAAAAAAACAGCAGCCATTATCGTTGATGAATTAAAAAAATTAGGGGCGTCTGTTGAAACAATACCTGTGAAAAAACCGGGAGCTGGAATTCATGTGGTTGGCCGATTTACCGGAGAAGGCAGTGGGGCGATATTGGCTATGGCACATATGGATACGGTGTTTCCGGTTGGTACCGCAGCAAAACGTCCGTTTCGGCTACAGGATGACTGGGCTTATGGACCTGGAGTGTCTGACTGTAAAGGTAGTATAGTGCTTTTCCTTTCAGCCATGAAACAACTTAGAAAAATGAAATATAATGATTTTGGCACAATTACTTGTTTGTTTAATTGTGATGAAGAAATGGCATCATTTGATTCGCGGGGGGTTATTCAAAAACTTGGTACAGAACATGATGTGGTACTTTGTATGGAGTCCGGACAAGTCGGAGACGGCGTGGTTATGTGGCGTAAAGGTTCTTCAGAGATGAAGGTAGAGGTCTTTGGCAGAACTTCACATGCTGGCAGTAATCCGGAAAATGGACGCAATGCAATTATGGAACTCATTCATCAGATTCAACAGATAAGTAATTTGGGAGATCCTGATAAATTAACTACAATTAATTTTACAAAAATCAATGCGGGAGATCGAATTAATATTATTCCTGATTATGCTGTATCTTATGCAGATATCCGTGCATTATATTCTGATGAATTGGAGCGAATTGAAGTTGCAGTGCAAGCTTTAGCGAAAAATACCGTTATACCAGATGCGGTTGTTAAAGTCACATTGCAGAGAAATAATCCGCCATTTGCAAAAAATCAAGGAACGGATCGTTTGATTGAGCTTGGTCAGGATATTTATGAAGAGCTGGAAAAAAAATTAGTTGTTGTTGGTGCTGGCGGGGCATCCGATGCTAATTGGG
>JBAYAD010000218.1:0-4657 GCA_041669965.1 Selenomonadaceae bacterium | reverse complement strand
TTATTTTTATTTAAACATTCAGGTATTCGATAACGCCTTCGATTTAACCCGCCAAATAATTGTTCGTTTATTCTAAACAGTCGTTTTGCGTAATTCAGCATAACCAAAAACAAGTTTTGTCTCTGCTTTCGCTGCTTAAAACGTTCACTTGTGTGGACTATATATTATGGACTCGTTTCATAACCAGAGAGTTTATAAATTTCAAGCAAATGTTTGTTTTCTACACACGACCAATCCGTAATATGCTACAATTATAAAAGCGATGGCAGGAATCCAGTAAGCAAACACGATACTTCCGGATTGATCTGATATTATACCTTGTAATTGAGTCAATACCGCAGCACCCGCAATTGCCATGACCATTCCTGCCCCACCAATCTTGGTATCACTGCCAAGACCGGAGATCCCGATACTATAAATAGTTGGAAACATGAGTGACATACAGCCGGAAATACATACAAGACCATAGACACCAAAGCGTCCATCAGCATAAATAGTTATCAAAGAACATATTACAGCACAGATAGCCAAGACGGACAGAATGTTCCTCGGCTTAAAATATTTCATCAATGCTGTGCATATAAATCGTGCCATTACAAAAAAGATCAGGGATATGATGTAATAGGTAGCTGCTGCCTGTTCTGCTGTTCGTGGTAACAAATTATCGAGACCAACCCAATCACAAATAAAATAAAAGCCCTGCGCCAAAGGTTCGGAATCACGCAAAACTTTGGTGATAGCCTCTGCTGACGGATTCTGGCCAAGCTGAGCAATGACAGCATCCAGATGCAATTGCTGCATAACATACCTGATGACAAATGACCATACGGCAATCTGCGCTCCGACATAGAAAAATTGTGCAACAACTCCCCATACATAATTTTTGTTTTTAAAGAGCCGACGCATTGTCGGAATAAAATCAAAACTTTTGTCATCTTCTTTGAGATTTGGCATTTTGGTAAAAAGAAACGCCAAAAAGAGAACCAACATGACACATCCCAATATCACATAGGTTGTTGTTACTGCATGAAGTTCTGTTGCCTGAATCTTTGCCAGTTCTTCAGCCGGAAGAACAGCACGCTCGGCAGCACTCTTGGTATTGAGCTGAGATAATATAAAAATCTGGCTGAGAACAACCCCTGTTATTGCACCAAAGGGATTGAACGATTGTGAGAAGTTCAGGCGACGGGTAGCTGTTTCCGGGGGTCCTATAGCGCATACATACGAATTGGCAGAGGTTTCAAGCACTGAAAGACCGGCAAAAAGAACAAAAATGGCAAACAAGTACATAAAAAAACTCAATTCAATATTCGTTTGAGAACATATCATGGCAGGATAAAACAGGATCGCTCCCGATGCATACATACCCAATCCAAGCATGACACCTGATTTATAAGTGTATCTTTTAATGAACAGTGCCCCAGGGATGGCAAAGCACCCGTATCCCAAAAGATAACAAACAACCTGTATCCAAGCCGTTTTCGAATCCGACAGGCTCATGATCCTTTTAAAGGTGGCAAGCATGGTGTCTGTCAGATTATTTGGCAGTGCCCAGGCAAAAAAAAGTGTGGTAAGAAGTATAAAAGGGAATAAGATCCCTGGTGGGATGATACGTTGTTTTTCCATTACTGATTAAGGATAGTTAGAATGTGCTTTTACTGAAATTTAGTAACAATTGTTTTCAAATCAATGTTAAACAGCTTTTGAACGATTGCCGATAATTGAGATTCTTCTCCGCAAAGATGAATGACACGCTGAACATGCTGCATAGATTGGCCAGGAGCAAGTGCTGCTGCCGGTGATGATGTCTCTATTTCATAAAACGGTCCCATAATGGAACCATCTTCAACCGGACCATCATTGTAAGAGTTTATGGCGTCTCCATCATACGGATCTGTTTGTTCCCCCCATTTCGAATTCACATAACTTTGAGGTTCAGATGGAGTTGAGCACCAAAGCAAGGTCAGAACCTTTTTTTGCGAGTCATAACTTCCGCATAAACCTTTACCTCGTTCTGAAGGAAGTCCTATTTTACTACGACAAGCACCGTCAATTTTAAAAAATGCCATCCCGTTGTCAACAATAAGACGGTCTGAAGGAACTTTACCGAAATAATCATCGTTTACAATGGGACCTTCAGCCTTCATCTTATAAGGAATAAATACAGTTGTTGTCGGAGTCGGCGTGAACTGCCCCAATAACCATATAGAGAGTAAACCACCATCCCTGGTCCATGTCTTCTCTCCTTTATTGGTGATTTTGTTGTCGGTTTGATAACCAACCCATTTAACAGATTCCGGGAGTTCAATATCCAGTGCCGAAGCAACCTGCTTCGCCGACAACAAAGAAATGGTGCGCTCTACAGCAATCTTAAATTTTGTCCCTGAAGCGTTACTCAACAATATTTCTTTTGCAAATTTCAAACGACTTTCGCTACGTTGCACCAAGTCAAATCCTTCAGTATCTATACACGAAGGAACCACCCAATTTTCATAAACCTGCTTTTGTCCGGGTTTGAAATATATTGAAAACGGACCACCTTCAGGCCCCAGCCAAAAACGTTCTTCCCCGCCTACAGGATTAAATTGAGGGTTGATTTTTCCGGATTCAATCAATTTATAATTGATCCAGCCAAAACTATCACCATCCTCACCGGCAGCGGTGGTTGTCATAACTCTCCCCTGATAGCCGGGAGCGACAAGCACCCTCGCAAGGCCGTCAATGCTTTTTAACTCAAGAAACCGAATGCCATTCTTTTCAAAAAAGCATTTATCATAACCGTACGTTCCCATATCATATTTATTATTTTTTTGTACACATGAACATAGCAAAATCAGGCATACAAGTGTTATTGCATATTTCTTACAGTGTATCATATTTTTCTCATTTAAGGTTTTTACAATGAAATCTGGCATTCTGTCCGATTATTTCATCTCATTATTTTTTATTTAACCATTGAAGTATTCGATGTAACTCGCCAAATAATTGTTCACTTGTGTGAGCGATCAATTATGGGCTCGCCTCATCTATGTTTAAACTTTTTCCTGTCAAATCATATTCTATCCTGTGCTATGCTGAAAATAAATTTATTTTTTTACAATGATCCGCGAATGATCAGTTTGGTAGGGACATACGTTTGAATTTTTTTTCTGGTAAGCGCAAATTTTGATGCAAGCACGCCCATCTCCTTAAAATCTGCGGAAATTGTCGTGATGCCATTCTCTAAGATTTCAAAAATGGGTTCATCGTTAAAAACAACCGCCCCTATATCTTTACCAAGCTTATAGCCCTTTAACCGTGAAGCCTTCACAAGCTCGACCAAATCTGAATGTCTTACAATAAGATAGACCGCATTCAACTCCATATCATCACAATTAAATGCTTCTTTTATCTGATAATTAAACCGATAATCCGCACAAAACTTCTCAAAATAAGGAATACAACTCTGAGGATGTTCCGAAGTATTTGGAAAAACAAAAACTATTTTATTGTATTTTGATAACAATCCTAATCCGGATTTCAGACAATCATACAGGGTCGTATCAAAACCCTGGCAGGCATAAGAAAATTGTTTTTTGTCAAATTTACCGAAGTCAAGGAGCATCACTTTATGTGGATCAAGCTTATTAAGGATTGGCGAATAAACGTCATTACGGAAATTCATGACCAGATAACTGTTATACCGGCCTATGCTATCGGTAATGATCTTATTGTATTGCTCTTCGTTATATTGGTGAAAATAAAGGTCTACTTTATAATTATAGGGCAAGTTCTTACTTAAAGCCTTGTGCAGCTCATATTTAAACAAGCTGTAGGTATCCAGAAGCAGAAGTATGTGGTGCACCGGATTACAAACATAGTACCCTTTTGTGGGTGCTGAATCAACAATGCCTTTTGCCTTTAGATCTTTAAATGCTTTAAAAACAGTATCCCGGGAAACACCATATTTTGCACTCAACTGATTGATTGTTGGAAGAGGCTCTCCTTCCTTAAATTCTTTCCGGGAAATGGCATGACTAATGGCATCAGCAAGCTGCTTTACTTTTGACATCTGTTGTGTAAAAACGACTTCCATATTGTGAATGCTATTAGATTTGGTTTATTTGCCCTGATTAAGCGCGTTTCCCTCCGCATGTTCAGCAGCGTTTTGTGTCCTGTCCTGTCCTGTCCTGATTGCTCGCAAATATATGTAAATATTTTTTACATATCCTAATGTTTTGATTTATTTTTCATAGAAATTCTCATTTTCAATCTAAAATCAATTCAGGATTCAAGCTTCATTCTCCGGAAAGGTCGCTCATTTCACCCGGAAATTCCCACCATATACCGAGAAAAACAGCTAAAAAAAGCAAAGCACCAGTCCAAAAAAAAACAAGTAAATATCTTTATGTTCTGAAAAGAGATACGAACTTTTGGAACCGGCGTATCATCACCGCTTGTTTTTTTACAGGTTTCAATAACATAATGATTTAAAGAATGAACATGAACCAACGGTTAGCGTTAGTTAGTAGGAGTATTCACCAAAGACAGTGATAACCTGATATGCGAGTTACATCGAATGCCTCAATGTTAAAATAAAAAATAATGAGATGAAAACAAAAACACTCCTGTTCGCCCTGCTCTTCGCAGGCTCTTTGTCGCTCCTGGCGGAAAATCC
>JBAYAD010000217.1:0-4666 GCA_041669965.1 Selenomonadaceae bacterium | reverse complement strand
AACAATATGATATTTACATCCATATTACAACACTCCTTCGAGCATGCGAAACTCAAACTATATTGACCAGCACACTGCATATCAAAAAATAATTCAACACAAACATATTGAATTCAATTTGTATCATACAAAACTTATTTGAACTTTATTGGAAATGACTTCAATAGGATACCCGCCTCTTCAAGCTTTACATCATTTCTTAAAATAAGCTGGATATTTCTTTTTTAATTCTTCCATATCCCTCATGACTTTATCGATATGCTCACTCATAACCACATTTCCACTTGATTCATTCTTTGAAGCAATTGCAGCAAAAATTGTCTGATGCTGGCCAAAAAGTTTTTCCATTTCATAAGACCCATTAAGCAGGCTCAGCATGCGCACACGATTGTAATTCAGACTCATACGCTCAATCATCTGCCAGATACGTCCCTTGCCGCAGCCAGCAAAAATAATTCCATGAAACCTTCCGTCCAGCTCGAAGAAGCGTATGTTATCCTTTCTTTGCAGGCAAAGCTGCTGCATATAGAGACAATCCTGTAAACTGTACAGATCCTCCTGCGAAAATTCTTTACATGCAATCTGCATGATTGCATGCTCCATCGTATCTCGCAAAAAAACTGATTCGCTAACCTGTTCAAGATCAATTTTTGCTACATAGGTTCCCTTTTGCGGAAATATCGTAAGCACACCCTCTTGTGCCAAACGAATACAAGCCTCACGCACTGGCGTTCGGCTTGTTTTCAGCGCATTGCCAATTTCCTGCTCCGAAAGTGCTGTTCCCGGAACAAGATTCATACTTAACAAGTTGCTGTGCAGGACTCGCAATGCATATTCCCGTATTGTTTCTCCTGCTTCTTTCTGTAAAATATCCAACTTCATCGTTTATCTCCTATAAACATAGTTTTCGGTTATATATCCAAGTTATTTATACTTTAGCACAGAATTTTTTTCTTGTACAGATAACATAAGATATCCTGTAAGCGAAAAAATCAATAAAGTCGGTAAATAATTGCTCTTGAATGATTTATGACGATTTGAAAAAAGGACACTATGCCTTCTCCTGTCATCCAGCAAAAACAGGCTGTCGCTTTTCTTCCATAATAACCTGTTCTCTTGTTTTATGCTTTCAATATTCCACTTTTCTCTACTGCCCCGACAGCCTCCTGCAATATAGCTTTATCTTGTACAAGAGCCATTCGTACATAGCCTTCACCCGAAGGGCCAAAGGCACTGCCAGGCGTCACAAGCACACCTGCCCGCTCGAGCAGATCTATTGTAAACTTTTCCGAGTTCTTATAGTGTTCCGGTATCGCTGCCCAGACAAACATCGTTGACTCCGGCCGCTTAATTCTCCAGCCAATCAAGCAAAACCCATCACATAATGTATTGCGTCGTACCTCATAGGCATCCCGTGTCTTCTTCACACATGCCTGATCACCTGTAATCGCTGCAATTGCTGCCTGCTGTATTGGCAAAAACATTCCATAATCCATATTGGACTTAAGCGTCTTGAGCTGTGCAACAACATTCTTATTGCCAATACAAAAACCGATACGTGCACCTGCAAGTCCATACGTTTTTGATAAGGAATTAAACTCAACCCCGACCTCACGTGCCCCTGTATACGACAGGAAACTGCCACATGATTTGCCATCAAAGACAAGATCACTATAAGCATTATCATGCAGCACAATAATATCGTATTTCTTTGCAAAACGAATAAGCTCATAATAAAATTGATCAGGTGCCATAGCCGTCGTTGGATTGTTCGGGTATGATACAATCATCAGTTTTGCCCGCCGCGCTACAGCTTCCGGGATATCTGTCAAACGAATCACATAGTCATTTTCTTTTTTCTGCGGCATATAGTAAAGCTCAGCTCCGGCAATGCGCGGCCCATCAGCAAATACCGGATAGCAGGGATCTGGTACAAGTACAATATCTCCTTTGTCCACAATAGACAAGGCAATATGTGCAAGTCCTTCCTGCGATCCCAGAAGTGAACAGACCTCTGCTTCTGGATCAATATCAACCGCATAGCGTTTCTGATACCATGTGCTTACAGCTTCCAACAGCGCCTGTTGATCATTTATTGCATAGGCATAGTTTTTCGGCTCTGCTGCGGCTTGACAAAGCGCCTTTCTTATATGATCTGCCGGCGGAATATTGGGTGCGCCAACACTAAGATCAATAACTCGTGCTCCACTCCTGATCTTTTCCTGCTTCATCTTAAATAGCTTTGCAAAAATTCCTTCCCCAAAAAGCTCCATACGCCCTGCAAACTGCATTACTAAATCCCCCTTATTTTATATCTTTCTATAAGTTCATTCGAGCAAAGAGAAGTTTTTCCTGCTAAAAATGAAAAGCCGCTCTACTACCTACTTTTTTAGGCTAATAGAACGGTCTTTACCTTCAGTTTTACGCTTACTAAACAAACTCGCCTGTATATATCTTTTACTACTGAATCCTTGTTCTAAAACTTATTTTCGGCTTATGACATTTGCAATTGCAGCAAATTCTTCAAGTGATAAAGTTTCGCCCCGACGAATACCGTCGATATGGGCACTTTCAAGCACCTGCTTTACCGTATCCTTTTCTACACCCATTGTTTTCAATGCATTATTAAGCGTCTTACGACGCTGACTAAATGCAGCCTTGACGACACGAAAAAACATTTTTTCATCAATCGCCTTGACAGGTGGTTCCTTACGCACCTCACAGCGAATAACCACAGAATCCACTTCCGGTGCTGGTATAAAAGACCGTGGTGGAACATCAAGTACAATACAAGGCTTCGTATAATATTGCACAGCGACAGACAATGCACCATAGTCCTTTGTTCCTGGTGAAGCTACCATACGTTCTGCGACTTCTTTCTGTACCATTGTAACAAGACGCGATATTGGCAGGCGCTGTTCAAGCAGCGCCATAATAATCGGTGTTGTGATATAGTAAGGAAGATTTGCCGCTACCTTGTACGGCCCCACACCCATGAGAGCAGGAATATCAGTTTTAAGAATATCCCCCTGGATAACACGTACATTATCATAGCCTTCAAGCGTCTTTGCCAAAACCGCCGGCAGCTTACGATCAAGCTCGACCGCAGTTACCTGCGCCTGCGCTTCCGCCAACCCCTGCGTCAATGTCCCGATTCCCGGACCAATCTCAAGTACCAGATCTCCTGGCTCTATCCCTACAGCATCAACGATGCCTTGGACAATGCCCTCATCGATAAGAAAATTCTGTCCGAGCCTCTTGCTCATATGGATATTAAACGACCTCAATATATGCATTGTAACGTCACGATTGGCAATTGTTGGCTGAATCATTCTTTATCTCCTTTATTCTGTTCATCATCAAGCACATCAACAGCGGCTTCGAACTCCTCTTTTGTCACGCCATAATGATTCAGACGCAGTAAAAAAGTCTTCGCATTAGCGTAGCCAACGCCGAGCCGTGCACCGATCTTTGCTCGACGTGCCGCAGCATTTGGTGTTCCACTAAGGCCCGCCATAATAAGATCTGCCCCATTAAAAATCACCTGGGGATTCCAGTCCAGTGTCCGTACCTTGGCAAGAGCCCTGCGGATGCTTTCTGGTGAAGCCTGCTCTATACCAATATCATCATTTGCTGTAGCATCTTCTACCGGAACAAAGGCATGCTTTGCTTTAGGAAAGCACTTGGACAAATACTTACGAATTCTTTCACCAGCTGAGTCAGGATCTGTCAATATAATAATTCCACGTTTCTTATAAGCCTGACGAATATTTTCTATAGTCTGCTTCTGCAGACTGAAACCACCTGTAATAATACAATCTGCTTCTACGGCCTTGTCAATTGCAACGATATCCATCTTGCCCTCGACAACTAAAACTTCTTTTATCATTTATTTCTCTCCAAATCTATCTTTGCTAAAACTTTTATAACACACTTTTTACAGCAGCATAGACGTCCTCATGTATCACTGTTCTATTACATGGCCTGCCGTTTTCACTGCACTTCACTTTTTGCCAGCCATATTTAGCAGCCAGCTCAACATAGGCCGCATGACAACGATGCAGATAAGCTGTATCCTGTTCATGAATATCTTTTTTACCATGATTTCTTGCCGCCCGCGCGGCAATAAGCGCATCGCTTACCAATGGGTCCATATCCAGAAATACGACAGCGTCAGGTATCGGCAATCCCAGCTTTATAAACTCAAAATCCCAAAGCCATGCCAAAAAAGCTTCGCGGTCCTTCTCATGTTCAAGCTTTACAGCCTGATGCACCATATTTGATGTCGTATAACGATCTGCAAGAATAATATCGCCAGCATCATAAAACTTCTTCCACTTCATACGAAAGGAAGCATAACGATCCACCGCAAAAAAAGTCGATGCGGCATAGGCATTTACATCATCTGCATGATTGCCAAACTGACCACCAAGATACATTCGAATCAATGCCGAGGAATCACTTGCATAATCTGGAAATTCAACTTTATGAACCTTGTATCCATCTTTTACCAAATGTTTAAAGAGTGCTCTCGTCTGTGTTGCCTTCCCCGAGCCATCTCCTGCCTCAATAATAATAAGTTTTCCCTGCATCACTTCGCCGCCTTTATAACCTTTATCATTTGGAGCGATGCATCAACCGGCCCTACGACCTTTAATCCGATTTT
>JBAYAD010000216.1:0-4671 GCA_041669965.1 Selenomonadaceae bacterium | reverse complement strand
GGTGCACTCGTTGCACAAAGCAACGGATTTGCTGATGTAGGCATGGGCGTTGGTACAATTGTCATCGGCCTTGCCTCCGTCATTATTGGTGAAGTTCTTTTCGGCACACGCAGCTTTTACAATTGGCTTATTTCTGTTGTACTTGGCTCTATTGTTTATCGTATTGTTATTGCAGTTGTTCTGCAGCTGGGCATGCCGCCAAACGATCTTAAACTCTTTACCGCAGTTCTCGTTGCTTTGGCACTCTCTATGCCGCTTTTTCGCAGCAAACTAAGCGAAAGAAGAAGGAGGTCCATGCAAAATGCTCAAAATTGAACATATCTCAAAAACTTTTAATCCGGGTACCATTAATGAAAAATGGGCCTTACAGGATTTTAGTCTGCATTTATCACCTGGTGAATTTGTTACGGTTATTGGCGGCAACGGTGCGGGAAAATCAACACTTATGAACTCTATTGCTGGTGCTTTCGGCATTGATTGCGGCAAAGTTATCATCGACGGCAATGATATTACCAGTGTCTCTGAGCATAATCGTGCCAAATACATCGGACGCGTTTTCCAGGACCCAATGATGGGAACAGCGGCCGGTATGATGATTGAGGAAAATCTTGCCATTGCCGCTCGCCGTGGCAGAATGCCAACACTTCGCTGGAGCTCTCGCAAAAGCGATCATGCCCGCTTCATAGAACTGCTTAAAGAACTGAATCTTGGCCTTGAGAATCGCCTCACAAACAAAGTCGGGCTGCTGTCCGGCGGTCAGCGGCAAGCACTTACGCTTCTTATGGCAACCATGGGCAATCCAAAACTGCTTCTGCTTGATGAACATACTGCTGCCCTTGATCCAAAAACGGCAGAGAAGGTTCTTTCCCTAACCGATACAATCGTCAACCGTCACAAGCTTACAACGCTCATGATTACACATAACATGCGTGATGCGCTTCGTTTCGGCAACCGCCTCATCATGCTGCATGGCGGTCGTCTCATTATTGATGTTAGCAATGAAGATAAGAAAAACCTGACGATACCAGATCTTCTCAAAATGTTTGAAAAAGCAAGCGGCGATGCTCTGGCAAATGACCGTATGCTGCTTGGCTAAAACAAGAACCACGAAAAAGGACTTTTTCGTGGTTCTTGTTTTATATTTTATTTTTATGGCAATTCTTCCCATAACGTAGTAATATTATATCGTCGTATTAGATATAATTTTTTTCAATAATTATATTTTGCAAAAACAAAAATTACGTACTTATCTTGTTTTTATTTTGGGAGTTGTTTTATTATGAAAAAATTTTATCATAAGCTAAATCAATCTCTACAAACCCATTTACAAAGCCTTACCTACAAAGAACGAGTCTACTATATCTTTCTTAGCATCGGACTTGTCAGTGCCTGCCTTTCCTTTATCAGTGGACTTATCGCTGACTTGAATCCATATGGGCTTTATGCCTGTTTGTTTTGCAGTGTCTATATCCTCATTATTTTTATTGACACCCTTATTACACACAATTTCAAACGAAACTCCCTTTTTCTTTGCATCGGCTTCAACTTTTTCATTTTCCCTTTAAATTATATTTACTCCGGTGGTAATGATGGTGGTATGCCAATCTATTTTCTCATGGGGATATTTGGCATAAATCTCTTGCTTACTGGACGCCTTTGCCTTATAATGTCACTTCTTTCTATGATGGGCTATATTAGTTTGATTTTTTATTCCTATTTCCATCCTGATATTATTCTTCCTTATACGGATAAACTTTCTGCCACAATTGACATGACCTTTGGACTTGTTTCTGTATCCTTACTCATTGGTACAGCTGTAAGTTCACTTATGCATCAATATGAAATTGAACATGAAAAATCAAATTCACTCAACAAAGAACTGAATGAATTTGCCATAAAAGACCCACTAACTAACCTCTACAATCGTCGCTACCTCAAAAAAGAATTGCAGCTTTATATCGAACTTACCAAAAATCAGAAACATGCTCTCAGCATTATCCTTTTTGATATTGATTTCTTCAAGAATATTAATGATACGTATGGTCATCTCATTGGTGATGAGGTTTTGCGTTCGCTATCAGGAATTCTTCTTGCTGAGACACGCTCCCATGATATTATCAGTCGCTACGGCGGTGAAGAATTCCTACTTGTTCTCTTTGACACAAGGATCGACGTTGCCCAGCAAATTGCCGATCGTATTCGCAGTATTGTCGCCAGAACAAAGCTTTCCTTGCAGATACCACATCATATTACGCTCAGCGGTGGTATAAGCGAATATAATCCGGACATGACAATTGAAGAATTCATTGCTGCAGCAGATGATAATCTATACAAAGCAAAATACGCTGGTCGAAACCAAATTGTTTCTGCCTAAACAATGAAGTTTATTCAAGAGGCTCTTCCTTACTTTACGTTTTTCACTATTACATATACGATGCAAAAATTTAAATTTGAAATTTTTGTATGGCTTGCTGTAAATTCTGGGCAAGCTTTTCTAGTACATCGCTGGATACAGCGATTTCTTCTGCCGCTGCTGACTGCTGTTCGGTAACTGCCGATACAGCTTCCATATCACGAACTACCGTCTGGTTATGTATACTTATTATTTCAATTGATTTCGTGATATTTCCCGTTTCATTAGCAACCCCCTGTATTGAAGCCGAAATATCATGTACGTCTTCCGACACCCCTTGTACAAGCGCAGCAATCTGTTCAAACATTTGGCGCAGCGACTCTACCGCTTTAGCACCATCGACAACCTCTTCTTTTCCCTGGCGCATCGAGGTAACGGCAGCCTTTGTATCCTGTTGGATACTGCCAATCAGATTTGCAATTTTCTGTGCGGCCTCACGGGACTGCTCCGCCAGCTTGCGAACTTCTTCAGCAACCACGGCAAAGCCACGTCCCTGCTCGCCAGCACGTGCTGCCTCAATTGCTGCATTAAGAGCCAAAAGATTTGTCTGCCCGGCTATTCCTGAAATTGTATCAACAATTTGCCCTATTTCTTGTGACCGCTCACCCAGTTTATCAACAATTACTGCTGATGACTGTACGGTCTTTTCAACATTCTTTATCTGTCCGGCCGCTTCATCGACTGCCATATTTCCCATTGCTGCTTTTTTTGCCGCTTCCTTTGAGTTATCTACGGCCTGTCCTAAATTTGCTTCAATTTTCTTTACTGTATCAGATGCCTGTTCTGCTGACTTTCTGCTTTTTATAACAGCAACTTGCTGCTTCGCCACTGAACCCGCTGTACTTGTCACAGACAATGCGATCTGCCCAGAACCCTTCGCCGCTTCTGTCGATGTACTTGTCAACTGTTCTGCCGAGTTTGCTAACTTCTCACTTGACGTATGAATGTTTTGAAACAATCTGCGCAAATCACCGCGCATATCAGCAAGAACCTCTGCCATATCACCGAACTCATCTTCTCTATGTTCCATACGTTGTTTTTTGCGAAAATCACCATGCTGGAAAGCCATACAAATTGCTTTCATTTCCCGCAAAGCTCCTGTAATTTCTAATGTAACAATTGCCCCCGCAAAAAAAAGCAGCCCTAAACACACAAGTGCTTCAATTAATACAATACGGTTTGCCGTAGAAAAAGCTTGCACATTTTTCTCATTTACTACTTTTGCATTATTCGAAACCATTACCTGCAGACCTCTTATTCCATTTTTTATTGTATCAAGACTTTCTTTTCCTTTACTTGCATAAAGTTTTTCTGCTTCATCCACTTTATTTTGCATCGCCAGCTCAATTACCTGCTCTGAAACCGTTTTATACTCATTCCACTTACTTTTTGTCCATTCCATTTGATCTAATTCCTTTGCGTTATGAGGAATTTTTTCATATTCTCCCCAGGAAACTTCATAATCCCGAACCGACATATCCATCTCGATTTTTATATTCACCCGGCGATCAAGGCTTTTCGTAGCTATTCCCTCCAACATGCCCGCCTGCATTTTACGAATTGCTGCTTCATTCTCACCAAGCACCTGCATTGCCATAACATTATTTTCATACATACTTTGCATATCTACTCCGGCTTTATCCATATAAACATAGCCTGTCAGTGCTATTAACGCCATTCCTATGGCTGCCGTAACAATCAATATTGCAATTTTATATGCCATACGCAAATTATTAATCCACTTTATATCATACATTTTTTTCATGCGTCCATTTACTTGCATCGTCCAAATTTTCTTCATGCTGAAAGCTGATTTTATCTTCTCAAACCACATTGCTTTTTAACCTCTTTCCACTATATGCTATTTTAGTAGTTCATTGTTCCTATAACCACTATTAATTCGATTTCGGTATCCCTATTGAATTCCCTGCTGTTTTTGTAAAGCTTTACAATACCTTTACAAAAGCCTTACAATCCCTTTACATTTCAATATACACAGGAAAAAAGCACTCACCAATTAAGGTAAGTGCTTCAGCTTTTGATCTGCCTATAAAAATACAGTCCCATGATTATTTACCCATTTTTATCTTCTAAATAGTTATGTACTAGCTCCTATATGAGTAAATTGATTTAAAAATCTGCATACAAAAAAACACGCATCCTAAGACACGTGCTTTTACTCTTAACCGGCAATTTCCTATCCTCCCAGGGCGTCGCCAACCAAGTCATGCGTGTATCGCCGCTGTATTGCATCTGCC
>JBAYAD010000215.1:0-4694 GCA_041669965.1 Selenomonadaceae bacterium | reverse complement strand
GAACGATCCAAAGAAATTGGGCAGATTGTGGATACGATTTCAGGAATTGCCGGGCAGACAAATTTGCTGGCATTAAATGCAGCAATTGAAGCGGCTCGAGCAGGAGAGCAGGGTAAAGGCTTTGCTGTTGTTGCAGAAGAAGTCCGTAAACTGGCTGAACAATCGCAGGAAGCGGCACAAAGAATCGCTGAACTTATTGGACAGATTCAGAGTGAGACGGAACAAGCAGTCATTGCTATGCAGGCAGGCACACAGGAAGTTAAGACGGGGACAGAAGTTATTCAGGATACAGGATTGGCCTTCAAAGATATTATGATGGTAGTAGGCGAAGTTTCAGAGCAGGTCAAAGAGATTTCATCGTCGATACAGCAAATGGCATCCGGCAGTGAACAGATTGTTATCTCAGTTAAGAAAATTGATGATCTCAGTAAGAAATCAGCGGGTGAAACGCAAAGTGTTTCAGCGGCAACAGAAGAACAACTGGCATCAATGGAAGAAATTGCAACTGCTAGTCGCTCTTTAGCGACATTAGCAGGAGATTTACAAACTTCTGTCAATACATTTCGTGTGTAATACGTGTGCTTTTACATAAAACTAGTTAATAGAAGGAACTAATGACATAAAGCAGATATTAAAATCACATAAAAATGAATGAAAAGCTTAGTTGTATAAAGAACTGTAAAAAATATGAAAAAGCAAAATAAAAGAGACCATTAGGCTCAACTTTGGTGGTGGTGTTTGTCACTTATCTTTTTTGAAGCTGCGGATGGTCTCTTTTGTTTGCTTTTACGGTTTGTTTAAGCACATGTTACAGAAAAGATAAATGTTTTTGATATGTATTAAAAAAAGTAATGGATAACTATATCGGATCCTTATTTGAATTTAACGAAAAATTATTTTATCCTTATAATAAGGAAGCAGCTGCTATGCGATACCTATGATATTCTTACACCATAAATTGCGTTTTGTGACAAGGCGGCCGGACTGGCACAGTTCAGCAGGGAACGAATAAAAGACAAAAAACTGCTTGAATTGGCAAAGAAAGTACATGTTTATGCGAGTGAAAGATTCTCGGCGGAATATCCTCGGAATTGGGGCTGTGAAGTAACGGTAACTACAAAAGATGATAAGGAATATAAGAAATATATTGTGAATGCGAAAGGTGACCATAGCGTTCCTTTATCTATGGATGATTTAAGAGAAAAATTTATCTCGTTATCAGGACATAAATATAAAATAAATGAAATCCAGAATATAATAGATACCGTATTTCATTTAGAAACAGCAGCTCCGGAGCTGCTTATTAAACAGTTTTATCGGCAATGAAACTATTTTACGCTGGGTAGAGTGTATATAAAAATAAAGCAGGAGACGATTAAACTGCACGGAAACCGTGTGGAGCGATCGTCTTTTTGCGTTGCACATAGTTCTGAGCAGAGAAAATTGTCAAAATAAAACGACGTACAATGTTCCAGCTTATAAAGTCTGAAAATTCTTGCTACACTATAGTGTTTGATTTATAATAAAAACATACCACAAGCGGCTGTATAAATTCTTTTCAAATTATTGTGGCAAGACGCTGCTTATGCAGACAATTACTTTAAAATGTCCGTTCGGTAAGCATATTGCAGCCAGAAAAACGAAAAAATATATGTGTTTTATTATATGTAAAAACAATATATTACATACGATTTTCATATAAATTTCATATCGGACAAGTCTTTTATTTGGTTAATTTGTACTTTTTGAAAACAAAATCCTATAATTTTTTTGCGTATGGTGTTTTATTTTAGGTGGAAGCTACCGACAAAATCCATACATTATGATATAATGTATCGTACCAATGCACTTTGTTTGGATTTGTTTATTATTTATTGACATGTTATAAAGATTCTTTTATAGCTGCTATAGTTGTGATAAAAGGAGCAGCCATTTTTTATAAAAGAACGATCTTATCAAAGAAATTAAAAGGAGTCTTGAGATTTTATGGAAAAGAAAAAAAAAGGCATCGGACTTGCTACGCAGATATTCATTGGACTTGTTCTTGGTATCGTTTTTGGTTACATATTCCCGGAATATGGTAAACAACTCAAACCTCTTGGTGATGCATTTATTCGAATGATTAAAATGATTGTCGTTCCGCTGATTTTCAGTTCATTAGTTATGGGAATTGCGGGGACTGGTGATTTTAAAAAGCTGGGTCGTTTAGGTGGTAAAGCAATTATATGGTTTGAATTTGCAACGACGCTGGCTCTTATTGTTGGGCTGACTGTCGTAAATGTTTTAAAACCGGGCGTAGGTGTTGCGATTACCGGAGGTCCTACGGATGCAATTGCTGAAGCGGCAAAAAAATCCATTAATCATATTGATATGATTCTCAATCTTATTCCGACGAACATTGTCGATGCAATGGCTCGTCAGGATATGCTGCAAATCATTGTTTTTTCTTGTTTTTTTGCTGTAGCTGCTGCTTCAATCGGTGATAAAGGACGTCCTGTTATAGATTTTGCTCAGTCCGTAGCGCAAATCATGTTCAAATTTACACACTATGTTATGAAATTAGCACCCATCGGGATATTTGGGTCTATTTTTTATACGGTGGGTACGTATGGTTTAAAAATGCTTTTGCCTCTGGGGCAGCTTATTCTTTCGTTGTATCTTGCACTGCTTATTTTTATTGGTATTGTTCTTGTACTGGCTTCTTTCATTGTCAAAGTTAATTTTTTTCATTTGCTTCGAGCGATAAAGGAACCGCTTATTTTAGCATTTTCTACAGCTGCTAGTGAAGCCGCACTGCCAATTGCTATGGAAAAGCTGGAAAAGTTTGGTGTCCCCAAACATATTGTAACGTTTGTATTGCCACTGGGATATACCTTTAATTTGGATGGATCTACTTTATATAGTGCACTTGCTGTTGTTTTTATTGCGCAGGTGTATGGTCTGCCGTTTCCTATTGAAACGCAGGTTTTAATGCTGATTACACTTATGCTTTCGACGAAAGGAATTGCTGCAGTACCAGGTGCTTCGCTTATTGTCATAGCTGGAACAGCGGCTGCTTTTGGTCTTCCTGTTGAAGGAATTGCTATTATCCTCGGTGTAGATCGAGTTCTTGATATGGCTCGTACTGTTTGCAATGTTACGGGGAATTGTATTGCGGCTGTAGTTGTTGCTCGGTGGGAAAATGATTTACCGGACGAAGTATTACAGATCGCTTATAAACAAAGCTATGACGATTAAGAGTGAAGTTTGCAGGGCATAAATGTTACAGTTGTACTGGACAATTTAACGTTGAGTTACAAGAGTATCCAGTAAAACAAAAGTTAAAAACGAAGATTGTTTTGTTGAAAACAGTAAAAATTCAAGTCGTTTTGTGTAATATAGTTAAAAATACATAAAAAAACAGTCGAAAACGATTTATTTTAATTAAATCTTTTTGACTGTTTTTTTATAAAACATAGAAAAGATGCGCCACTGTGTCTTTGGTGTAAAAACAAGTGTACTTGCACTGCTTTAAAATAGAAATTGTCATAACTACAGTGTTTATAAACATTATTGCAATATGATTGAAAAAAACAAATGATATAAATGATCTTTTGTCTTTGCATGAGAGACTTTTTTTAAAAAACAGCTACTCTGAGAAGACATGACAGACTATTGTTTTTGCTATTGATATAGTTTAAACTTATAGATGGATGCTTTTTGAAAGGGGTAGTTTTTAGGTGGAAGAAAAAAAATTAACACGTGGACTCAAGGCTCGCCATATTGAACTTATTGCTTTAGGTGGAACAATCGGTGTTGGATTGTTTATGGGATCTGCGAGTACGATTAAATGGGCGGGTCCATCGGTATTGCTTGCCTATGCAATCGCTGGAATTTCCATGTTTTTTGTTATGCGTATTATGGGTGAAATGCTTTTTTTTGAACCCGTAACTGGTTCATTTGCAAATTATGCGAAGAAGTATATTGGTCCATGGGCAGGCTATATGACGGCTTGGTGTTATTGGTTTATGTGGGTAACCGTCGGTATGTCAGAAGTCACTGCAATCGGAATTTATATGAATTATTGGTTTCCAGCTTTACCAGCCTGGATTCCGGCTTTAATTGGTGTTGCTATTATAGCTGCGGCAAATCTGGCTTCTGTTAAATATTACGGAGAATTTGAGTTTTGGTTTGCTTTAGTCAAAGTTGTCACTATTTTAGCTATGCTGTTTATCGGATTTGGCTTGATTTTCTTTGGTATTGGTAACGGTGGTCAGCCTATTGGCTTTACAAATCTATATGAGCATGGTGGATTTTTTGCCGGAGGATGGCAGGGATTTTTGTTTGCCCTGTGTCTTGTAACGGCTTCCTATCAAGGGGTAGAATTAGTTGGGATTACGGCTGGAGAAGCACAAGACCCTAAAAATACATTAAGAAAAGCTACAAAAAATATTATATGGCGTATTTTAATTTTTTACATCGGGGCTATATTTGTCATTACAACACTTTATCCCTGGAATCAAATCAGCACATTAGGAAGTCCGTTTGTTTTAACTTTTGCTAAAATTGGGATTGCGGCCGCTGCCGGTATCATTAATTTTGTTGTACTTACAGCGGCAATGTCTGGCTGCAACAGTGGGATTTACAGTTGCGGGCGTATGCTTTATACGCTGTCAAGAAATGGTCAGGCACCTGAATTTCTTGGTAAAGTATCG
>JBAYAD010000214.1:0-4694 GCA_041669965.1 Selenomonadaceae bacterium | reverse complement strand
GCTTCATGTTGGACAGGAAGAAGCCGATCCGACAACGGATGCGCGGGCAGTGCCGATTTATCAAACGACATCTTATGTATTCCACAATTCACAGCATGCAGAAGATCGTTTTGCTTTGCGGGATGCGGGTAATGTATACGGACGATTGACGAATCCGACAGAAGATGTGTTGGAACGCCGCATTGCTGCACTTGAAGGCGGTATCGCAGCTCTTGCTACAGCATCCGGCGCAGCAGCTGTTACCTACGCGATCCAGGCACTTGTTCATGCAGGTCAGCATATCGTCGCTGCGACAACGATTTATGGGGGTACATACAATCTGTTTGAACATACTTTTCCTGACTTTGGGATTGAAACGACTTTTGTTGATCCAACGAAAGGGATACAAGTATTTGAAGAAGCAATCAAAGCCAATACACAAGTGATCTTCATTGAGTCCATTGGTAATCCAAACGCGAACCTTATCGATATTGCTGCGGTAGCTGCGATTGCGCATAAACATAAGATTCCGCTTCTTGTTGATAGTACGTTTGCTACACCATATCAGCTTAAGCCGTTTGAATATGGTGCAGATATTGTTGTTCATTCTGCGACAAAGTTTATTGGGGGTCATGGTACAACGCTTGGCGGTATCATTGTCGATAGTGGTACGTTTGACTGGGCCGCATCAGGCAGATTCCCGCATCTTGTTGAACCCAATCCGAGCTATCATGGTATCAGCTTTGCCAAAGATGTTGGTGCAGCGGCTTTTGTAACTTATATTCGTGCGATTATTCTGCGTGATACGGGAGCAACCATTTCACCGTTTAATGCATTTCTGCTGTTACAGGGTGTTGAAACACTTTCGTTACGTGTTGAACGTCATGTTGAAAATGCACTTAAGGTTGTTGACTACCTGAGTAAGAATCCGCATGTTGCTAAAGTGAATCATCCATCGCAAATCTCTCATCCGGATCATGAACTTTACAAGAAGTACTTTCCGAACGGCGGTATCTCGATTTTCACGTTCGAAATTAAGGGCGGCAAAAAGGAAGCACAGACTTTCATTGATCATCTCAAGGTATTCTCGCTGCTGGCAAATGTTGCTGACGTGAAGTCGCTTGTCATTCATCCGGCCAGCACGACGCATTCCCAGATGAGTCCGAAAGAGCTTATTGCCAGTGGTATTACGCCATCGACCGTGCGTCTTTCCATCGGTACGGAACATATTGATGACATTATCTATGATCTCGATCAGGCGTTTAAGGCACTTTAATATAGTGCACGATTATTTAATCTATAGTGTATAATAACAGAAACAGAGGCCCGTTATCCATACGGATGGATGAGCCTCTGTTTTTGTCCGTGAAAAATCTATACAAAAGGCGAACATATATGCTAAAATAAAAGAATCTTATAGAAATCGGCAGGTAAAGCAGTTTGAAATGGATCAATCATGAAATTTTAACAGGTGTTGCTGTCTATACAGTGACAGGAAATCTTTTATTTGCAGCATATAGCATGGCAGGAGCGGTTTTGCCGGATAAAATGGAAGCAAATCCACGGGAGGCAAAAAACTATTGGAAATGGCGCAGCCGTCATAGAGGCTTTTCGCACTGGCCGGTTCCCTATCTTTTGGTGACTGCAGTATTGCTTATTGTTGATCGCCGGAATCTGGCAGCTATGGATATGTGGGACCTTAGTACGATTGGCATTTATATAATGATTGGCGCACTTTTGCATATTGCCGAAGATGCTGTGTGTGGAAAGGTGCCGCTTCTAAAACTTTCTAAAAAAGTTGGTCTCAAGTTATTCAAAGTGGGATCTTTTTCGGAATACTTTTTTGTTATAGCGATTGTGTTGCTGCTTTTTGCTTGGAAGCAAATGAAGGTTTAAAAGAGAAAACAAAAGTAAATGAAATTGGCAAAATATAGGGATATGATTGTAGACAAGTGTACTGTGTATGCAGGCTTCTGCTTTTAAATTGTACAAAAACAAATAGGTTTATCTGGTGGAGATGGTTGTTTTGTGTTATAATTCTCATAGTCATCAATGGTTTTGGTGAACTTGAGAGGAGAGATAATCATGAAAATTAGTGCACGCAATCAATTAAAGGGTACAGTCGTTGCAATACAGGAAGGTGCTGTCAATGCAATTGTGCAGATTAAACTTTCTGGAGGGGATATTGTTTCCGCTACGATTTCTTTAACTGCTGTAAAAGAGTTAGGTTTGGTTGTCGGTAAAGAAGCTTCCGCTATTATCAAGGCAACATCGGTTATGGTTGGGGTAAAAGACTGAGTTCGGGTCGTTTATAAATAATCGCAGAAGTGAATAAAGGTTTTATTGATAGAAAAAACCGGAAGGTAGAGAACTTTGCTTAGAACGGGCAAAATTTTCTGCCTTCCGGTTTTTGGTATAATCTCTTTTTGTGCTGCTATTGTTTTTGTAGTAATTGTATTAGTTTTTAATTTATAAGAATTTTGGAAAAATGAAATAACAATTTGACAAAAATAATTATTTGTTATATATTTGAAATAATAAGGGACTTTGAAATAGAAATAAATTTAAAGAAAAGGGGATTTTAGAATGAGATGCTTTCAGGAAGCCGTGAGTAATCGTCGGACGAATTATGCTTTAGGTAAAGATATAGATGTTTTACCTTCGCAGATTATTGCCGTGATCGAAAAAATGGTAAAAGAAGTGCCCTCGGCTTTTAATATGCAGTCGGCACGGGTGGTTGTTGCTTTAGGTGAAAATCATGATGCAGTTTGGCAAATTACAAAAGGTATATTAAAAAAGATTGTTCCAGCAGATAATTTTGCCGGAACTGAAGAAAAAATAAATGGTTTTGCTGCTGCTTATGGTACGATATTGTATTTTGATGAAACAGAAACAGTGCAGAATATGCAGCAGAAATTTGCAGCTTATGCGGATAATTTTCCGATTTGGGCACAACAAGCGAATGGTATGCTTCAGTTTGCTATTTGGACTGCCTTGACAAATATGGGGCTGGGTGCTAATCTGCAGCATTATAATCCTTTGATTGATGATCAGATAAAAGAAAAGTTTTCTGTGCCAAAAAGTTGGAAATTAATTGCACAGATGCCATTTGGGCAGCCTTTACAAGCACCACAGGGCATTGATAAAATGTTAATAACAGATCGTGTTAAAATTTTTCGGTAAGAAAAAGTGGCTCTATAATAAATGCTGTAGTTTTGAAATTTTTTAAGACTACAGCATTTGTTTTGGTTCTTTGTCAAGTTCTGGGGGGAATATAAAGCCCAAGAAAAACAAAAATCAATACAGAAATACGGCTTGCCGCAAATCTATAAAGTAAAAGAACTTTCCTCTGTGGTCTGGTTTTCATAGAGGAAAGTTCTTTTTATTATGAAAAGCAAGATATTCAAAACAGTGTTGATTTATACCAAAGCCGGTATGTAAATACGTTCTAATGACCTATCTTAGCTTGACAACTAATGTGATTAGTTTTAATATGTAATCAGTTAGTTTTTTGTACATTATATTGTAACACGTAGAAAGGGTTGTAGAATAATTATGCGCTTGAAATTAAATATGCAGCGTATCATCGAAGCGGCAGCTGCAATTGCTGATGAACAGGGTTTTGATGCTGTAACACTCACAACGATTGCTGAAAAATTTGGTATAAAAAAACCATCTCTTTATAATCATATAAACAACTTGGGTCAATTGCGCTGTGAACTTGTTATTTTTGCTAGTATGCATCTAAAAGAAAAACTTGCAGTCGCGGCTATTGGTAAATCAAAAAAAAATGCCATTTTAGAAATCGCTGTTGTCTACAGGCAATTTGCGCATGAGCATCCTGGACAATATCAAGCGATTATGTCCTCATCCTGGGAATATAAAGAAAATCAAAAATTTAAGACAGCGACCAGGGAATTAATGGGGATTCTTCGAATGGTATTATCTCATTATGATCTTCACGATGATGATTTGACACATGCTGTTCGCGGTCTGCGCAGTATCATGCACGGATTTGTTTCGCTTGAAGCCTCGGGATGGTTTACAAAACCCGCCGGACGCGAAGAAAGTTATTTGCAACTGATTCAGACATTTATCAGTGGTGTTGAAATACGTGAACATACAGATCCGGTAAAGAAATAGGTGAATTATATGGAACTTTGGAAACGAAATTTATGGATCTGCTGGCTTGGTTCGTTTGCTACTTCGGCGGCCTTAAGCCAAATTGCTCCTGTATTACCTTTGTATATTGATAAACTTGGCATGCATGATTTATCTGATATCGAAATGTGGTCCGGTATTGCTTTTGGGAGTACAACTTTAATAGCGGCTGTGTTTTCACCTTTTTGGGGAAAACTTGCTGATAAATATGGACGCAAGCCGATGCTTCTTAGAGCCAGCTTTGGGATGTCAATTGTGCTGGCATCGATGGGATTTGTTCAAAGTGTTTACCAACTTGTTGGTCTTAGAATGTTGATGGGGACAATTTCTGGGTTTAACTCCGGAGCTATTACCCTGATTGCTACACAAGCTTCAAAAGAAAAGGCTGGCTGGGCACTGGGAACACTGTCAACAGGCTCTGTAGGCGGCACTTTATTAGGACCGCTTATTGGTGGTTATATTGTGGAAATGTTTGGTTTTCACACGGTGTTTTTATCAATGGGCGCACTCCTGTTACTTGCCTTTTTACTTACGTTCTTTTTTGTTCAGGAAAG
>JBAYAD010000213.1:0-4699 GCA_041669965.1 Selenomonadaceae bacterium | reverse complement strand
TGACATTCGGCCGATACGAGCAACTGAGTCAAGCGATGTAAGAGCCAGTGCAGATACACACATCGTCATAATGCAGGCTGCTACATCATGCGGCAAACCAAACATTGAAAAAAAGCCTGCAACTGCCGAAGAAAAAATCTGGAACGGTGTACCAGCCGGCAGCGCACCATCTTTTGCAACAGAGCAGACTATTACGAGTGCAACGACACCAAGCAGCGACTCAATAAGCATTGAGCCATAGCCGACAAGCAGCATATCTTTTTCGTTCGATATCGTCTTGGAAGAGGTTCCTGATGATACAAGACTATGAAAACCCGAAACTGCACCACAGGCAATTGTTATAAAAAGCATCGGGAAAAGCATCTTTCCATTGACTTCAAACCCAACAAAAGCCGGCATATTGATTGTCGGATTTGCGATAACAACACCAATTACAGCACCTGCCACCATTCCCAGCAGCAAAAATGAGCTGAGATAATCGCGTGGCTGCATAAGAAGCCACATTGGCATAACTGAAGCTGCAAAAATGTACGCAAATACAACATAGATCCAAACCGTCTTGGAGAAATAAAGCGGATAGGCAATACCCACTGCAAGCATTGCAACGATCAGTACAATCCCGGCAACAAACTGCAGTCCTTCCGACGGATGCACATACTTAATAAAAACACCAAAAGCAATTGCAACAACAATGTACAGCATAGAAATTGAAGCTGCTGCTGCATTCGGTACAGAACGTGCACCATCCGCCGCAAAACCATTAAACGTACTCGCGACAATATCAGAGAAAGCTGCGATAACAAGTAATGTAAACAGCCAGCAAAATAAAAGAAAAAGGCGGCGGCCTGTCTTCCCGACATATCTTTCAATAATAAGTCCCATCGACTTGCCTTCATTTTTCACTGATGCATACAGTGAACCAAAATCCTGTACAGCACCAAAGAAGATCCCCCCGATAAACAACCAGAGAAGTGCTGGCAGCCAGCCAAACATTGCAGCGATAATCGGCCCGGTTACAGGACCCGCACCCGTAATCGACGAAAACTGATGACAAAATACCGTAAGTTTGGATGCTGGTGTATAATCCTGACCATCTTCAAACTTATACGCCGGAGTCTTTGCCTTTGTATCAATTCCCCACGTATTGACAAGCCAGCGTCCATAACCCATATAAGCACAAATAAATACTACAATAGCAAAACCAACAATCATTAAACCATTCATAAATAAATCCCTCTTTCCATTTGCAAAAAACACTTCCAGGATAGTTGTCTTGTGAGTTTCAGAAAAAATAAATAAATACAATAAAAAATCCTTCGTCTTCATCTATAGATGAAGACGAAGGATTACTCCGCGTTACCACTCCATTTGCTGCATCAATGCAGCCTCTTTTGAGCAAAGCTTAAAAACTCTGTTCTCCGTTAACGGTGGATACCGGGGCTCGGCTTACTTCATTCAGCCGCCTGCTTTCAGGTGAGAAACCGTAATGGTCAATGTCGTTATTCCAGCAACAAACGACTCTCTGTAAGAGACTTCTTTTACGTTCATGTCCTGATTCTCTGCATTTCAACTATCCTATTGCGGATTACTATATCATTTTTAAAGAATGCTGTCAATATTATTTTGTAAATATGTAAACCAAATTATTAAAGTTTTTATGTTTGGAATAGTATATAAATTCAAACCAAAAGCATTTTTCTTCTTGTTTTTTAGGCAAGTTTCCATTATGCTTTTAACAAGAGGTGTATAAAATGGAAAACTACTATCTTAGCTTTGATGCCGGCACGCAAAGCGTCAAAGTCACCGTATACAATGCAGCCATGGAATGTGTCGCAAAATCATCAAACAAGACAACTCTGTCCTATCCTCAGCCCGGCTGGGTCAATATGAATGCGGATGAGTATCTGTCCCTTGCGAAACAGGGCATGAAAGAATGCTCCGAACAGCTCCGACAAAAACATATAGATCTACATGCAGTCAAAGCCATTATGGGCGACGGCATCATCTGCGGAATTGTTGGTATCGACGCACAAGCACATGCCATCACACCGTACATTAATTATCTCGACTCTCGTACAGAGGCCGATGCTGTCGTTCTCAAAGAGCAGAACCTCACTGTCTGGGGCGAAGAAACCGGTAATCCGGAGCCCCGCTGCATGTTTCCGGCAATGCACGCCCGCTGGCTTCTTACGCATCATGAAGGCTTCCAGCAACATGGTACAAAATTTGTTCACAATGCACCCTATATTCTCATGAATCTCGCCGGACTTGCAAGCAGTGATGCCTTTATCGACTGGGGTACACTGTCCGGCTGGGGACTCGGCTACAATATTATGCAAAAAAAATGGTCTGATACACAGCTTACGATCCTTGGTATCGACAAAAACTATTTGCCACATATCGTCAAGCCATGGGACATTATTGGTACTCTCTCAACTGCAAGTGCTGCCGAAACTGGCTTTCCTGCCGGCATACCGATCTGTGCCGGTGCTGGTGACACCATGCAATCCATGCTGGGAAGCGGCATCACCGCCCCTGGGAAAGCAGTCGATGTCGCCGGGACATGTGCCATGTTCTGTGTATCCACAAGCGGCATTATCCCCGCACTCAGCCAAAAAGGCAGTGGACTTATCTTTAACAGCGGAACACTGCCGGACACCTATTTTTATTGGGGATTTGTTCGAACCGGAGGCCTTGCACTGCGCTGGTTCAAGGACAACATCTGCCAAAAGCCGGAAGACGACCGTTATTACACTGCGCTCAGCAAAAAAGCAGCTGCAATTGCTCCCGGCTGCAAGGGTGTCCTATTTCTGCCATATCTCACAGGTGGTTATGGCACCTACGCGGACATTCGGGCCAGCTTTATGAACATGACCATGGATACAGATCAGTTCATTCTATGGCGCGCTGTCCTTGAAGCCATCGCCTATGACTACCTGGAGGTTACGGACACCTATCGCCGCGCCGGCATTCGTATTGATCGCATCACCATTACCGAAGGCGGCAGCAAAGACGATCTTTGGAACCAAATCAAAGCCGATGTCATCGGCAGTGAAACCAGTACACTTCATGACGCAGGTGGTGCCCTCCTTACCAATGCTGTTCTTGCCGCCTATGCCGCTGGAAATATCAAAGACCTTCGTCATCAGCTACTTCAGCACCAAACTCCGGCAAAAACCTATACGCCTGATAAGACAAACACAAAGATCTATCGACAACAATACTCCCGGCAAAAAGAAATACTACATAAACTGTCCGGAAAATGAAAAACACCTCACATGAAACAAACTTCATGTGAGGTGTTTTCTGTTTTTATTCTTGTTTATAAATTATTTATAAAACTTTGTATATTTTTTCTTTTGCTGCTATTGCCTATACAAAAAAAGGATTCCTGCCTAAAAATATGGAATAACTTATTTTATATTACTTATTCGATGATCTTATGTACACGTTTTTTAATACTATAGGAGGAATTTATCCATGAGTGGCAATTCTACATCCATCCAGGTACTCCACCGGGCACTTGACATCATTGAAGTTTTGGCTCAAGCCGAAGAAGGCGTTGGAATCAGTGACCTCGCCCGTCAAACGGACATGAGCAAATCCACCGTTCATCGTATCCTCGCTACGCTTAAAGAACGGGGCTACGCAGAGCAAAACACCCTTGGCAACTATGCTATCGGTGCCAAACTCATCGAAACGGTCAGCTACCATATCAATGCGCTTGACCTGCAGACTGAGTCACGCCCCTACCTTGCCGAACTGCGAAAAGAGCTTGATCTCACAACACATCTTGGTATTCTTGATGGCCCCTACATTGTCTACGTCGAGCGTCTTTCCCTCTTTCCCGGAACACGTCTCTATACACAGGTCGGCTACCGCTCACCGGCCTACTGCTCCTCTATGGGGAAGTGCCTGCTGTCCTGTCTGTCCGGCGACCGTCTTACTGAGATTCTTGATCAATGCAGCTTCGAGCCCTTCACAAAAAACACGTATCACTCCCCCAAAGAGTTTCGTTTATTACTGCACAGAGTCCGCCAGCAAGGCTGGGCGATGGACGATGAAGAATATAAGCTGGGGCATCGCTGCATTGGTGCACCTGTATTTGACTACCATGGTGATGCGGTTGCTGCAATCAGCGCCAGCGGTACAACCACAGAAATCCCCAAGGATAAAATCGAATGGGTACGAAAACATGTAATCGCTACTGCACATCAAATCTCACAACGTATGGGCTACAGTATAACGTAAAGATGATTCCCATTGCAAATTCCAAGCATAAAAATGGTGTACTGCATTCACGCAGTACACCATTTTTTATATTCAGGCAATAATATTTTTTAACACGATCGTCTTGAGATGCGTAACTTCATCAAAGGTTGATGCAACACCTTCTCTGCCGATTCCCGAGTATTTGTACCCGCCGAACGGCATTTCGAAGCTCCGGAAAAAACTGGCTCCGTTAATAACAGCGCCACCACATTCCAGCGAACTTGCTACATTCCACGCCGTCTTCATATTTGCCGAAAAAACGCAGCCACATAGACCAAATTTTGAAGCATTCGCGATTTCGATAGATTCTTCTGTCGTTTCAAAGCTAATGATTGGCACCACCGGACCAAAAATTTCCATATCCGTCGCAACGGCCGCATGCTTTGACACATCGCCAATTACAGTTGCTTCGACAAAAGCACCCTTT
>JBAYAD010000212.1:0-4710 GCA_041669965.1 Selenomonadaceae bacterium | reverse complement strand
TTTGCAAGCGAGTCAGGTGCAGAACCTGCTCAGCAAAGAAAGTGAACATAAGGCACAGCTGCTTGTATTGGCGATGAATGATGGTCTTATTACAGCAAAACAGATTGAGACTATTCAGGAAAAAGAGAAACTGTATAATAAGACGTTTACTGAAATTGCTTTGGCAGATGGATATTTGACAAAGTCACAGTTATCAAATATTGAAAATAGTATAATTAATCATCAAACGAACTTTATCCAGGCAATGCTGGATGAACATATTGTGGGTTATGTGCAAATGGAAAAGTTTATAAAAGCATATAATGAGTCAGAGCTAATGCCGATTGATGCTGCTGTACGTCAGCTTGCTGTAAAATGTCCGGAAGATGTGGAAAATGAGTGTGATCATTATTGTGAATATGCGGATACTTTTATGCATTCACTTGTGCGATTCATGGATACGTCGGCTGTTATTAATCCGTCGGCAATACCTTTTTCGGGAGAAAAACCAACGGTAGTGATCTCACAGCATCTTACGGGTGATATGATTATGACGACGGGGATTTTGGCAGAAGAGGATGTTTTTTTGGAGATGGCACGTCGCTACAGTCAGGAAGATATTGTGGGAATTGATGAACTTGCTATCGATAGCGTTGCAGAGTTTTTGAATGTAGCAAACGGCCTCTATGTTGTGAATTTAGCGCATCGTCAGCTTGAAGTGGATCTTGAGCCACAGCGCGTGGCAAGAAACATTACACCTGCGGGAAATCAGCAGATGATAATACGTGTTGATACGGGATTTGGACCATTTGATTTAATTATTGCAACGGATGAATTTCTTTTGTTGTAATATGGACAGGGAAAATAGCTGTAGCAGCTGTTTCCCCTGCTTTTCCTTGTGGGTGCAAGCTGTATGCAGCAAAAATTATTATTTTTTAAATATTGACAAGTAATACTATAAATGATAATATATATATCGTTGCAGATGCGTGCAATACAATTGAATGTTTAATGTTATTCAAGCAGTGGAGAGTTGTCCGAGTGGTTGAAGGAGCACGCCTGGAAAGCGTGTGTACGGGAAACTGTACCAAGAGTTCGAATCTCTTACTCTCCGCCATTATAATTTAAGAGGAATTCCTTTTTTAGGTCGGACCGCGGTACTCTGGTCTTGCGCAATGGAGATTCGTGAATCCCGTCAGGTCCGGAAGGAAGCAGCGGTAAGTGAACACCTTCATGTGCCGTGAGGTTGCCTGAGGGTCGCGGCCCGACGTTGAAAAGGAATTGAAATAAGTAAAGAGCAGCCTTTTGGCTGTTTTTTTTGTTATAATAGAAACAGGAGCCTGTGTTATAATGAAGGGGTTCAAATAAGAAGAATGCAAAAAGGCGGGAAGGTCTATGGCTTATATTGCCTTGTATCGAAAATGGCGTCCGGGAAGCTTTAAAGATCTGATTGGTCAGGAACATATTAGCAGGACGATATCGAATGCGATTGTTTCGGAAAAAATAGGACATGCCTATCTTTTTGCCGGTCCACGCGGTACAGGAAAAACAAGTACAGCAAAAATATTTGCTAAGGCACTCAACTGCGAAAAAGGGCCAACAGCAGATCCCTGTAATGAGTGTGAGAACTGCAAAAAAATAAACAATGGTACATCGATGGATGTATTTGAAATCGATGCGGCATCGAACCGTGGTATTGATGAAATTCGGGATCTTAGAGAAACAGTTAAGTTTGCCCCTGTAGATGGGCGTTATAAAGTATATATTATCGATGAAGTACATATGCTTACATCAGAGGCGTTTAATGCACTTTTAAAAACATTGGAAGAACCTCCGGAAAATGTTGTGTTTATTTTGGCAACGACGGAGGCGCACAAAGTACCGGCAACGATACAGTCACGCTGTCAACGCTATGATTTTAAACGTATTACTATAGAAGAAATCGAACAACAACTACAGATGATTGTTCAAAAAACCGGGATGAAGGCAGAAGATGAAGCGCTAAGAATTATTGCAGTACAGGCAGATGGCGGTATGCGAGATGCCTTGAGCATCCTTGACCAATGCTCTGCTCTTTCGGAAGAGGAGATAACTGCAGAACGCGTACGGCAGATTCTTGGTCTTATTGGACATGAATGGATATGGAAAATCACAAATGCTATAGCGGCAAAGGATGCACAGACAATTCTTGTAGTTGTAGCTGATCTTTTGCAAGACGGGAAGGATCTTAAACAAATTTTATCAGAGCTGACTTTGCATATGAGAGGCATTATGATTTATAAGGCTGCTGGTAATATGAGAGGGACAGACCTTTATAACGATAGTGAGGAAGTTCTTAAGCAACAGGCCGGAAAGTTTTCACAGAAACAGATTATGCATATCATTCAGCGTTTGCATGAAGCAATGAGTGAAGTGAAATGGTCGCCGCAGCCGCGTATTACAGTAGAAGTGGTGCTGTTATCTTTGTGCCAGCCAGAACAACAGAGCACTGTAATCCAAGATGAAACTATGGAAACGAATATGGCTTTGCAGGAACGAATTCAACAGCTTGAAGGAAAAATGGCACAAATGGCAGTGCTTTTAAAAAAAGCATTTATGCAGGGAACAAATACAAAAATGGAACAAGTGCAAGTGCAGCTGCCACAAGTGAAACAAATGAAAAATATGCAGACGGCCGTGGCGGAAACAGCCATTCCGGCAACAAATATAAAATCAGATATTCCGACGGAAGTAAGTGTGGCTGGGATTAATATTTGGCAAAAGCTTCTGGAAACACTAAAGCAGGAAAAAAAGACACCTGTGCTTGCATGCGTGAGCAAAGGTGAAGTGCGTGGCATGAATGATGGTCAATTTTTTGTTGCTTTCAAGAGTGGCTTTCTGAAATTGCGGACAGAGAAAGATGATTATAGGGCTATGCTCGAAGAACTTTTAGAAAAGATCAGTGGCAGGTCATTGCGTCTTGTTTGTACGTTTGAAGCAGCAGCTCTGCCAAAGCCAAAGAGTACGCCAAAGGCTGCAGCAAAGACGGTGCCAACGAAGACGGCTCAAACAGTGGATTATTCGAAAATGACACAGGAACAGCAACATACGTTGAAAGAAGCAATCAATGTGTTTGGCGATAACTTTATTGACCTCGACAAATAAAATATTGAGATATTATAGAAAAAACTTGTTTTTTTTGCAAAAGGTATACAAGAAGGAATTGACGAGCAGGCTATATTTTGATAGGCTAGGGAATAGGATTATTTATATGATTCGATGAATTCGGAGCAAGAAAGAATTCATATTATGGGAAATTTAGAAGGGAGCAATACTATGTTTGGTGGTATGGGCAATATGGGTAACATGGCTGGTATGATGAAAAAAGTTCAAAAGCTTCAGGGTGATATGAAGAAATTGCAGGAAGAACTCAAGACGAAGACCGTTGATGTATCTGCTGGCGGTGGTGCCGTTAAAGTCGTTATGAATGGGGAAAAGCAAGTACAATCTTTAGTTATTGATCCATCAGCAGTAGACCCGGAAGACGTAGAAATGCTGCAGGATCTTCTCTCAGCGGCATTTAATGAAGCAATCAAAAAAGTTGATGACATGATGGCAAGTGAAATGGGCAAGCTTACCGGCGGACTTAATTTACCACCAGGAATGTTATAAGCATGCAATATATTGCACCCTTGGCCAAGCTTATTGAGCATTTTCGCTCCTTGCCGGGTATTGGGGCAAAAACAGCTGTACGTTTGGCATATCATGTGCTGGATATGGATGTCGAAAAAGCAAAAGCGTTAGCAAATGCGATTGTTGAAGCCAAAGAAAAAATAGGGTATTGTACTACATGCTTTGATCTTAGCGATAAGAATCCATGTGAGATTTGCGTATCAGCAACAAGGGATAAATCGATTATTTGTGTTGTTGAGCAACCACAGGATGTTGCAGCAATGGAGCGCATGAGGGATTATCGCGGACTGTATCATGTTTTACATGGGTCACTGTCTCCATTAGAGGGAATCGGCCCGGAAAATATAAAAATAAAAGAACTTTTAAACCGTCTCTACAATTCGGATGTTAAAGAAATTATTATGGCAACAAATCCTAATGTAGAAGGAGAAGCTACGGCAATGTATATCGCGAAACTTTTAAAACCGATTGGGCTTAAAGTAACGCGGATTGCACATGGTTTACCCATTGGCGGCGATTTGGAATATGCCGATGAGGTTACTTTGGCGAAAGCTATGGAAAATCGGCGGGAAATGTAAAAATAAAATAGGCCGGGCGTTGTCCCGGCTTTTTTAGATAAGAAATGAGGAAAACAAATGGTGGAATCAAGTGTTGTTATTGCTTTTGCGGTAGGTTTGCTGGTACTTTGTATTGTTGGTAAAGTTGTTTCTATGCCAATAAAGCTTTTGTGGAAATTCATTCAGAACAGTGTTGTTGGGGCACTTATGCTTTGTATTGTAAACTTGTTTGGGTTGGGTATAAAAATCACGATCGTTAAGGCTCTTATTGCCGGGGTCTTTGGTATACCAGGAGTGCTTGCAATCGTCATTTATAATTATTTATAAAAATTGAAATAAGTGTTGACAATAGTTACGTAATCCTGTATCATAATACAAGTTGCTGGTGAACGCAGTAACACACTTCGAAACGCAGGCTTCTAAAGCAAACGGATCGAAAGCCTCAGAAAAAGTTCTTGACAGAATCTTATCGATGAGGTATTATATAAAAGCTGACTCAAGC
>JBAYAD010000211.1:0-4716 GCA_041669965.1 Selenomonadaceae bacterium | reverse complement strand
TGGATGTTATGGGAAGGCTTATGCGTAAGGAAAGAGTCATTGTGCTTGTTAATGTGCCAGCGGCTGTGCAGAAGGGAATCTCACGAAAAGAATTTGAACGATCAAGTCTGCATCTGAAGCTCGGGCAGGTTATTGAGCGGTTAAGTATGCTGGAACGGCTTGTACAACTGGGATATGAACGAATGGAACAGGTCGAACGGATGGGACAGTTCAGTGCGCGAGGTGGGATTGTTGATGTGTTTCCCATCAATTCACTTTTGCCGATACGCATTGAGTTTTTTGATGATGAAGTGGATTCGCTACGCGAGTTTGATCTGAACACACAGCGATCAATTACAAATATAAGTTCAGTTTCGATTCTTCCTTTGGCACAGACAGATATGCAGGGAAAGCCAACGGTGTTTCTTTCATATCTTGAGGGAAAGGCTACAATTGTTTTTGATGAGCCAATGCGGGTTAGAGAAAAAATCATCACGCTTGTTAAGGAAAATCCGGAAATTAAAAAGCAGATTTTTGGCTGGGAAGAGCTTATTGCTGCAGCCAGGGAGAACAATGTAGTTTATACATCGCTTATGCTGCAGAAAATACATAATGCTGAGCCGGATAAGCTTCTAAGCGTGGTTGTGAAGGCAGTTGCACCATTTCAGAAGCAGATGGATATTCTGGCAGGAGAAACAAAGGGATGGCTGGAACGAAAGGAACGTATGCTTGTTCTTATGGGAGATAAGCAAAAGGGGGCTTCTATGCGGGAGATATTTGCCCGTTATAAATTGCCGTCTGCCTATGAAGAGGTTGCCTCAAGCCTAAAAGAGGGACTGGTAACGATCCAAAAGGGAACACTTTTGAATGGTTTTGAGTTGCCAGAAGCAAAGCTTGTCGTTATTGCGGAAAAAGATATTTTTGGTCGACAGAAAAAGAAGCTCTTATCACGTAAGGAACGGGGCGAAAACATTTCACATTTTCGTGAAATTAATGTGGGCGATTATGTCGTTCACGTAAATCACGGGATTGGGAAATATCTGGGGGTAGAAACACTTAATGTTGGTGGTGTGCATAAAGATTATCTCCATATTAAATATGGTGGGGATGATAAGCTTTTTGTCCCAACGGATCAGGTACATCTTCTGCAGAAGTATATTGGCTCAGAAGGTGAAGTGCCGCATCTGCATCGCATGGGCGGTACAGAGTGGATAAAGGCAAAGACAAAGGCAAAGAAGTCCGTAGAGGACATAGCTAAAGAACTTATTCGTCTTTATGCAGAGCGTAAGGAAGCACACGGTTTTGCTTTTCCTCCAGATACTCCTTGGCAGAAGGAGTTTGAAGATGCTTTTCCTTATGAGGAAACACCGGATCAGCTTACAGCAGTAAAGGAAATTAAAGAGGATATGGAAAAGGAATTGCCAATGGATCGCCTGCTTTGCGGCGATGTTGGTTTTGGTAAGACAGAGGTAGCCATTCGCGTTGCTTTTAAGGCGGTCATGAGCGGTAAGCAGGTTGCGGTGCTTGTACCGACAACGGTATTGGCACAGCAGCATTTTCAAACGTTTACGAATCGTTTTGCTGAATTTGGGCCGAATATCGATGTTGTATGTCGTTTTCGTACACCAAAGGAGCAGAAAGAAACGCTGGAAAAGGTAAAGGCGGGGCGGGTGGATATCCTTATTGGCACGCATACAATACTTAATCAGAAACGTGTTGAGTTTAATGATCTTGGATTGCTTATTGTTGATGAGGAACAACGCTTCGGGGTGAAACAGAAGGAAAAAATCAAGAGTATAAGTAAGGCGATTGATGTGCTTACACTAAGTGCAACGCCGATTCCACGTACGCTGCATATGTCACTTGTAGGGGCACGTGATATGAGCATTATAGAGACACCACCAGCAGAACGTTTTCCCGTACAGACCTATGTTGTGGAAAACAATGACGCAATTATTCACGATGCGATTCGGCGCGAGCTGAAGCGCGGGGGACAAGTTTATTTTGTTTATAATCGTGTGGAGACTATTGATAAGATGCGCATAAAGCTTGAAAATCTTGTTCCGGGGGCGCGTATTCAGACTGCTCATGGGCAGATGCCAGAGGAAATTCTTGAGCGGGTTATGGTGGATTTTTATGGTGGAGAGTATGATATTTTACTGGCAACAAGCATTGTTGAAAATGGTCTTGATGTAGCAAACGCAAATACGATGATTATTTATAATGCGGATTGCTTTGGTTTGTCACAGCTTTACCAGATGCGTGGGCGTGTTGGCCGTTCAAATCATATGGCATTTGCCTATTTCGTCTATCAGGCAGATAAGGTTCTCACAGAGACAGCAGAGAAGCGTTTGCAGGCGATTAAGGAGTTTGCTGAACTAGGAGCAGGTTTCAAGATTGCCATGCGTGATCTTGAGATACGTGGTGCGGGCAATATTCTTGGTTCCCAGCAGCATGGACATATTGCGAGTGTTGGGTTTGAGATGTATTGTCATCTTTTGGAGGAGGCGGTACAGGCACTCAAGACAGGAAGTTCGGTTGAAGAAAAAATAGAGCCTGTTATTGAAGTACATGTTGAGGCTTACATTGATGGTGAATATATTAGCGATGCTATGCATAAAATTGAGATTTACCAGCGTATTGCAGCGATTCGTAATCAGGAACAATTACGTTCCTTGCTCGATGAACTTATTGATCGTTTCGGTGATCCATTGCCAGCCGTGATGAATCTGCTGAGGATTGTTCGCATAAAGAACTACGCACGTGATCTTGGGGTCAAGTCAATTGTGGAGAAGCCGCTCTTATTGGAAATTACTTTTATACCGAAGCCGCAATTTGATGTTGAGAATTTGCTGACGCTTAAGGCAACCCTTGGTGCAGCTGTCCGGTTTCTGCCGGGAATGGCACAGCTTATGCGTATTCGACTGGCACCACAGCACAAAAAAAACATATTGAACTATATTACACGTTTACTTATGATACTTGCTGGTGAAGAACTGGAAGTACAAAAGAAAATCGTAAAAAATAAAAAATAAAGTTTTTAAAAGGAAATGATTTTTTGGGCAGTATAACAATTATAGGATTGGGACCAGGTTCATTTGGACTTATTACACTTGAAAGTTGGGAAAAAATAAAAAATGCAGCAATGTTGATCTTACGTACAGAAAAACATCCGACGGTGGAAAAGCTGAGAGAACATGGTATAAAGTTTATCTCTTATGATAATGCCTATGAAGATGAGATGACCTTTGATGAAGTGTACAGCTCAATTGTGTCAGATATTATTAAACGGGCCAAAGCCGGAGAGGATATTGTCTATGCCGTGCCAGGGAGTCCTCTTGTTGCAGAGCGTACTGTTGTGATGCTTCGTGATCTTGCAAAAAAAGAAAATGTGCTGCTTACGATACTTCCAGGAATGAGTTTTGTTGAGGTGCTTTATGTTCGCCTTGGTATTGATCCAATTGATGGACTTACAATTATCGATGCAGTAGATTTTAATAATTTGCCGGCAGATATGCCAACCGGAATTGTCATTACACAGGTTTATAATGAGCAAGTAGCCTCAGATACGAAGCTGAGTCTTATGGAATCTTATCCCGATGATTATGAAGTGACTTTTGTACGTAATCTGGGTTTGCCAGATGAAGAAATTCGTAAGGTGGCACTTTATGAAATTGATCGTCAGCCGCATATTGATCATCTGACAAGCCTCTACGTGCCGCCACAAAAAAAAGAAACACAGTTCATGCTGAAACCGCTTATAGAAGTTATGCGTACGTTGCGTTCGCCAGGAGGCTGCCCGTGGGATGTTATTCAAACACATAAAAGCTTGCGCCGCAATCTTATTGAGGAGGTCTATGAGGTTGTTGAAGCCATTGATCTTGAGGATAGTGATCTGCTTTGTGAGGAGCTGGGGGATCTCTTGCTTCAGATTGTATTCCATGCACGTATGGCAGAGGAAACCGGAAGTTTCTCTATGCAGAATGTTATCGAGGGAATTACGGAAAAGTTGATTCGTCGCCATCCGCATGTATTTGGTGATGTATCGGTGCTGGATGCAGGTGCGGTCATGGTTAACTGGGAGATGATAAAAAAGCAGGAAAAGCTGGAACGGACATCTGTACTTGATGGTGTACCAAAGGATCTGCCATCGCTTATGCAGGCTTATAAGCTGCAGTATAAGGCAGCACAGGTTGGTTTTGATTGGAATGCGGTGGCACCTGTATGGGAAAAACTTGCGGAAGAAATTGATGAGCTTTGGGAAGCATCAGAAAAAAAGGATAGGGAACACGTAGAAGAAGAACTGGGTGATGTGCTTTTTTCTGTAGTGAATCTTTCGAGATTTATGAAGGTGGATGCAGAAGTTGCACTCCATCGGGCTAATACTAAATTCAAAAATCGGTTTTTTTACGTGGAAGAACAAGTAAAAAAACAAAAAAAAGGGTGGAGTGCATTTACATTAGAGGAACTTGATTCCTTTTGGAATGCGGCAAAAAAGCAGATTTAAACCATGACCTTTTTTATCCTGTTACGAACTTTATTTTAAATAAAATTTAAAAAATAAAGAGGAATCACAGGAATTATAGCGAATTAAGCTAATCGTAATCATTTCAAAGGAGGCTGTATTTGTGAATAAAACTGAATTAGTGGCTAGTGTTGCCGACAAGGCTGGTTTGACCAAAAAAGATGCCGAAAAAGCTGTGAACGCATTATTCTTTAGTGTAGAAGAAGCACTCG
>JBAYAD010000210.1:0-4718 GCA_041669965.1 Selenomonadaceae bacterium | reverse complement strand
CGCCGTGAAATGGCAACAAGATGCCGCGTTTGTTCATAGCCTTGTGCCAGATCTGTTAATTTTTCGATACGATTACTTATGCCAATTGTAACCGTGATTTTCGGTGATAATTCCGTAGTTTTTTTATGGATTTGCGGCAAGACAGCTGTCCAGTTAATTTTAATCGTGTCCTCATCCGAGCAAAGGACAAGTACCCGATCATTTTGTTGAACCGCCAGTGACCTTTTAGAGCAGCCTCCAACCTGAAATAATGCTTCCCGTACAATATGAAACAAAGCTCGCCGAAAAGTAAACGCCTGTTGCTCCGTCATATTTTGCTGCAAAAGATGCTGTGAAAAATTGTCAACATTGACAATGCATATACACTTGGCTCCATCCAGTGAAAAACCAAACTCGGCCGCTCTTGCTTTCAATAACTCCATATTACGGAAATTCCCGCTAAAAATCTCCTCTAAAAAGTCCCGCTGTTCATTCCATGTAGCTTCTGCTGCAAGCTCATAATTGACCATCTGCAGTGCTGCAAGTGTCCGGGCATGCTGCACTGCGACCATTTCCTGACCCGATAAAGGCTGCCTGGATTTCACTGCAATATAGCCATAAAGGCGATTCTTCACTTCTACAGGAAAAATTTGATACTTCTGCATCGTAGCAAGCACAGAAGAACGCAATTGATGTGGATAAATAGAAACCGTCTTTTCAATAATTTCCTGGAGAGCATCAGAAAGCTTTTCCAAGCTGCTTGTTTCCAGAGCAACTTTGGTCAGGGTTTGATAGACTCTTTCCGAGTAAGCCAGACGCTGTGCCTGTGCATTAACAATACGGCTCATTAACGGATACGTAATATCGATAAAGGGCAGATTGTCAGGCAAAGATATCAACGGAAACTCTAGTGTATCAGCAAGATCGGCCAGTTCTTGTGGAACTTCCCCAATAAAGCGTCCAAATTTTATTGCCAGTCCAGCTCCCCCAGCTTCTGCCAAAGAACGCAGCAAACTCATTTGCGCAGACAGATTATCTTTTATAGAGTACCCGGTCGTAATCAGAAATTCATTTGCCCGTACCCACTTGCAGGAATCCGGCGTTTCTGATATATCGACACAGCAAATCAACCGATCCAGTCCTTTTTTACCAGCAATGACCTTTGCATTTTTCAGGTTTTCCATTCCAAGTGCTTCGCGAACGGTTAAATCCACAGAACATCTCTCCCTATATTGATTTTTCAATTTATTTTGTGTATTATCATTGCAATTTCTATACAAAAAAAGCGTTCTACAACCCGGAGTTGGAGAGCGCCTTTGCTATCTGTGTAATTATATCATACCCTTGTCAACCACTCAAACGTTTCTTTACCTGCAATGTAAAACAAAAAAGCACCGCAAATGCGGTGCTGAAACTTCATGGCTGGGGTAGCTGGATTCGAACCAACGAATGCGGGATTCAGAGACCCGTGCCTTACCAACTTGGCGATACCCCATTGACTAAAACTGTACTGTCAACGTAAAATATTATACTCCGAAACTACTGCATTTGTCAAATGTTTTTTTATATAAAGCACACAACAAAAATCTCTTTAAAAACATAAACAGCTTAACATAATAAAATACACTTGCAACTGCAGAATCAACAATACGTCTGCTGCCTTTGCTGCTCCTATATTGGAAGCATCCCGGTATCATAATCCCGGTATCATACTATTGTAACGATTGATAATAACGATATGTATTTCATAATGGGCCGAAAATAAGCTAATAATGTCATTGTCTCCAGAACCTGCTTTGTTTGCAGACAAAAGGGCTGCAGCACGAAAGTTTGTGCCGCAGCCCTTTTATATATCATTATAACCTGCAAGCTGATAACTATACCTTAATTTCTCCAGCAACCACCACCACGATGGTATCCCTGTCCACTGCCGTTGCCTGTCTGATTGTAGCAGTAGGGTGCATCAGATGAATTATCGGAGTCCTTACTTTGCAGCTCTGCCGCAAAAACAGGCAAGGCTCCTATAAGCATAACCGCCATAATGAAAACCGCTATTTTCTTTTTCATGAAAATCCCCTCCTTTAATCTTTATGTGCTTAGTATAAAATAAAAGTATGACAAAATCATGTCTTTTTGTACTATTTTCACAGAATTTAATTTTTTTTTACAACAAAACATTTTTATTTCTCATTCCACAAAATACAATAGTTTAGAATTCTTTTCCTATATGAGTTAGATAGAGCCGAACCTTTACTAAAGACTGTCCTTAAAAATATCTTATTGTTTTATAAAACCATTATGAACTGGATACAATATGCCGCTTTATTCTATTCCAAATTTTATTTGTCATTATATATTCCTGATAATGCTTGCGAACATTAGCCGAATTCTCTGCAAATGTATACAATAAATAATCAAAATCTCGTTGTCCAAAAACCGCTGACATCCCTTTATGACTTTGTTTCAGATTCATCATTGTTTTCTGAATTATCGCATCATATGAACTGTGCTTTGTAAGATATGTAAATAGTGGTTTATAACGCAACCAACCTAATGCTGCATTAAAAAATCTTTTTTTTATACGGGTTTTATCCATTTGTATTTTATCGAGTCTCCCAGGATATATTCCTTTCATAATTTTTCTGCAGGTTAAAAATCCATCGTGAAAATGATAGACTGGAACACGAACAACTTTCAACTCGTTCAAACGAAGCGAAAAGAAAGTATCTTCTCCACGAGCCCGAGGAGGATTATAAAATACCGGTATTTTTTGAACATGCTGCAAATTTAAACATAAGGTTGACCCAGCTACCCATTTGGCACCAGCGCTAGAATGAATTTCATAAACCAAACGATTTTTGATAACGGATGAATCAGCAAAAGTCACACCATTTGTTTTTTGTATTTTATCTCTGATATCATCCCAGTTTACAATTTCATTGCCAATAGCGTCAATAAATCTTTTCAAAGCAACTTCTGTCAGGCCTTTATCAAACGTAAAACAAGGAATTGGTGAAATATAACCACAATGATATCCTATGGACACTTCTGCATATTGCATTGCTGCAATATGCAGAAAAATATTATCCTGCCTGCACCAGCTAATAGTATTTTGTTTTTTTATACACGCTACAGGATATTCATCATCATCCCCAAAAAGCAAATAATCTATTTTATATACCAGCGCATAATACATGACAATATTGCGTCCCTGTGCGTGACCATTACCAAACAACGGCGTAAGTTTTTCCTCTTTGAGTGAAAACAGATTCATTACTTTTCTTTTTTTACCTGCAACCATCTGTGGTGTAATATAGACAATATGTATTTGATCAGAACACTCCCTTGTGATTTTATAAAAATCTTCTTTCGGTGTATGTTGATAATGTGTATCATAAGCAATAAAAATCGTCAAATGAATTTTTTGAGTAGATTTTTCAACCTGGCGAAGCATATCTTGATAATAATGATTAATAACGTTACAAACATTAGCCCGACCTGTTACAAAGCCAATACCAAAGTTAATTTCTTTCATATAATACTCCCCCAATTTAGAGATACTAAAAACAAAAAATTTTATCTTTCTCTAGCACGACACCCCATCACTATAACCTGTTAGAAAGCTAACTATTTAGCTAAAAGTCAATCAAGATTACGTGACATTTCACTCAAAACTTCCTGAAAATCCTGCAATTTATCCGAAGGAATATTTTGTAACATTCGTTCATTTATTTTAACAATATGCTCCATAATTATTTTATCTAACTCAATCGTTTTTGCAGTCAAAACAATTTTTTTTAATCGAGCATCATAGGCAATAGTTTCCCGCCTGATATATTGTCCTTTTTCTAAAACTTGAAGAATATTTGTTGCCGATGAACGGCGCACCTTAAATTCTTCTTCGATATCTTTTTGAAAAACATCCCTATATTTTGATTCAATCATAATAAAATGCAATATAGAGGCCTGTACACCTGTAATACCTATATTATCAAAATAAATATTAAAACATCGTTTTAACTGATGTGTCAAATTGTTTATTTGTCGGAATACCGTTTGATTTGTTTTCATAATCTCTCCTTATAATGTTAGTATTCTAACATTAATCATACACTAAAAAACTATAAACATCAAGAATCTGTTCATTTTAGCATTTATAATTTATAGTATAATCACTACAACAGTGTACATATTTGCTTTTAAGACAGCAAAGGCGGGAGCACAAAACTGCTCCCGCCTTTCTACTATCGTCCCCGTTTTCCTGTGATATGTTGGATCTCTATTTTGTAAACGGCAGCAGCTTGCATACTTTTATTTATATAAGCCATACCTTTTTCAAAATAGTCATTTGAATACTTTTTTAGTAAAGACGCTACTGCCTGACGTTTTTCCCTTTCATCGATAATTTTGCTTGCTGTTCCAAATACGATAACACTGTCATACTCAGTATCAAAATTTTTTGCTATTAACTTAACCTGAATTATTTATAGCGGTTTAAAAATGCCACATCTGTGGATAACTTGCTTCAATGCAGCTAAAAACAGAAATATACTTTATATTCACTTAAAAATGGGTATACAAAGGCTGTCGGTTCTAAATCTGTTTTTTTATTGTCAAAAAACAAGGCGCTGCTATTTCAGCTTCGGAGTCAAGCGTCCAATATTTGCGAGTGTTTCATAAAACTCATAGATATACGGGCTGCTGCTGCAAAGTTTAAACGTAATGCTTCTAGCGGATTT
>JBAYAD010000209.1:0-4720 GCA_041669965.1 Selenomonadaceae bacterium | reverse complement strand
TCGTTTTCTTCACGCGTTCCCATCGAGATACGCAGGCAATTTTCCAGATGTGGTGCATTGCCAAAACTGCGGATACCAATACCAATATTTTCAAGATATGTATTGAGTTCTGACGCTTTATCATATTTTATGAGAATAAAATTTGTTTCCGACGGATATACCGTAAATCCATCAAATCTTTTAAAAGCTTCCTGCATACGCTTGCGTTCCGCAACATACATCTGAATACGCGGCACAAACTCATGACGCATTTGATAGACAATATCTGCCGTTACAAGTGACATAACATTCACATGATAAGGCATGCATGCCTTACTTACCATATCCGTTATTTTTTCACTAGCAAGCATATAACCAACCCGCGCAGCCGCAAGACCATAGGCCTTGGAAAACGTCCGCGCGATAATCATATTTGGATATTTTTGCAAAAGACCGACTGCTGATTCACCGTGGAATTCAACATAAGCTTCATCTATTACAAAAGCACAGGCAATATTTTGCGCTATATACTCAATATCAGGCAGTGATATGACATTTCCTGTCGGATTGTTTGGTCTACAAATAACAGCGAGTGATGCCTTGTTTTCCACAACGGCATTAACAAAGGCTTCTACATCCAGTGAATAGTCAGCCTTAAGATCTACAGTAATACCTGTTGCTTCACTTTCTTTAGCATAAATCGTATACATTGAGAATGATGGCTGCGGATAAACAATTTTATGCATTTTTCCACCAAAAGCAAAAAAAAGCTTTTCAAGGATTTCGCTTGAGCCATTTGCTATAAGAATATTGCCCTTCTGTAAAGAAAAGCTATCCGCTATCTGCTGCTTGAGATCTTCCATTTCTTCATTTGGATAACGATTGAAAGCAACACGCGACAAACGCCCCATGATTCTGTCTTCGACAACTGGTGGCAGATTCATATTGCTTTCATTCGCATTCAACTTAATTTTCCAATCACGTTCTACAACATCATAGGATGGCATCTTTGCCAGCCCTGCTCTATATTTTAACATATCATTCCAGTCCTCTCAAACGAATTGCATTTGCATGTGCCTGCAAACCTTCAGCTTCTGCCAGACGTACAATATCTGACTGCGCAGCGCTCAGCGCTGCCTTTGTATATGAAATAATGCTCGTGCGCTTCATAAAAGTTTCTACATTCAAGACAGAATAATAACGTGCTGTACCACCCGTTGGCAGGACATGGTTGGGCCCGGCAAAATAATCACCAAGCGGCTCTGGAGAATAAGCTCCGAGGAATACAGCCCCAGCATGGTGTATATATGGTAAAAGCTGGAAGGGCTGTTCCGTGAGAATTTCCATATGCTCTGGTGCTGATACATTTGCAAGTTTTATTGCCTGCATAATATTATCGGCAATAATAATAAGTCCATTACGATCAATCGATGCTTGCGCGATCTCTTTTCGTGGCAACAACTGCAACTGTTTTTCTATCTCTATAATAACCTTATGCGCAAGCTCTTCATTATCCGTGATTAAGATACTTGATGCCAGCCTGTCGTGCTCTGCCTGACTCAGCATATCAGCTGCTGTATAAGCGGGATCAGCTGTTTTATCAGCAACGATAAGAATTTCACTAGGCCCGGCTAACATATCAATATCACAATGACCATAAACAGCCTTTTTGGCAAGTGTCACAAAAATATTTCCCGGTCCCGTAATTTTATCAACGGACGGAATTGTTTCCGTACCAAAAGCCATCGCAGCAATCGCTTGTGCTCCACCAATCTTATAAATATTTGATACACCAGCTTCCCGCGCTGCTATAAGTACATATGGATTAATTTTTCCATTTTTTGGCGGTACCATCATAATAATTTCACTGACACCGGCAACCACTGCCGGTACAGCATTCATAATAACAGAAGATGGATACGCTGCCGTTCCACCTGGTACATAGATACCTACACGATCAAGAGGAATAATCGACTGACCAAGGATTGAACCAGCTTCACGATAGGTCATCCATGAGTTTGGTTTTTGTTCCTCATGATAGCGGCGAACATTTGCAGCGGCCTTGCGAAGCGATGCAACAACTTCTGGATCTGCTTCTTTTTCTGCAGCTTCATACTCCGCTTCAGTTACGAGGAAATCTTCTGCCGTAGTATCAACCTGATCAATAAGCTTCGTATATTTAATAACAGCGGCATCGCCATCTCTTCGCACATCATTGACAATGCGATCAACAATCTGCGCTGCTGTCAAATCTTCACCAAAAAGTTTTTTATTAACTTTACGGATTTTTAGATCGAGTTCAACTTCATCAAATGCCACTTTTTTTAATAATTTTTCAATTTCTGCTATACCGCTTTCACTTACTTTTACAGCTTTCATTTTCCAGCCCCGCTTTCCAATATTTCCCGTAAATCTTCTACCAACTGATACATACGTTTAAACTTTATCTTAAAGCTTACGCGATTAGCAATGAGACGCGCTGTCGCATCCATGATGTAAGCAATTTCTTCCAGATTGTTTTCTTTTAATGTCGTTCCTGTTTCAACAATATCTACAATGCTTTCCGACAGACCGACAATTGGACCAAGTTCAATTGATCCATTAAGTTTAATGAACTCCATCTGCATGCCTTTACTGCTGAAATAACGTTCTGCAATCTTTGGAAACTTTGTTGCAACACGCGTATGTGCATAGTCCGTAAGTTTATCACGCTTCTGTGTCTTTGGTACCGCCATCATAAGATGGCACCGACCAAAGCCTAAATCAAGCAGCTCATAGACATCCTTTTCTGCTTCCATAAGCACATCCTTACCAATGATGCCAATATCTGCGGCACCATACTCTACATATGTTGGAACATCTGCCGTTTTCGTTATAATAAACTTGATTTTTTTTTCTTCATTTGTAATGACAAGTTTACGTGACTTTTCCGTAAGCCCTTTTGCCGTATAGCCAATCTTTGCTAAAAGATCTGCTGATAGAGAAAAAAGCTTTCCTTTTGGCAACGCGATTGTTAAGTAATCCATATCTTTTGCATTCATATAATAAACCCTCCCGAGCTAATCCTTTAATAGTTTAAAGTAATACCATGTTGATATAGTACCATGTTGTTTATCAGTCGTCAATAGTCAAAGCAGGTATTTTTTTTACAATGTAGAATATACTATTCTAGTGTATTATTTAAAGCCAACTACTAAGGAGTGTTTATACATGTCATTGAATATATTATCCCTTTATCCTTTAACCTCACAACAGACAACGACAATTCGTGCTATCCGTGACGATGTTTGTATCAATAGTTGTAAGGTCGCAAACGCCGTACAGTATATGCCCGAAACAGATATTATTCTATCTTTTGAACAAACCAATCTGGTGCCGCTTCTCGCGAATGCCCCTCGTCTTAAATGGATCCATTCGCTTACTGCTGGTGTCGAACGTTTTTTTCAAATACCAGGGTTTGCAAAGTCTGACATTCTTCTCACAAACTCGCGTGGCATCCATGGCATACCAATTGCCGAACAAGTTCTTGGCATTATGTTAAGTTCCAGCCGCTGCCTTTTCACAAGCTATGAACAGCAAAAAAAACATCTGTGGAAACACATACCTAATACGGATGAACTTTATGAAAAAACCGTCGCCATTATTGGTCTTGGCAGCATTGGCCGTGAAATTGCCAAACGTACGAAAAGCCTTGGAATGAAAGTTCTGGCTGTTAAACGGGAAAAAACGACAGAACCATTTGTCGATCAGCTTTATTCACTAGATGACCTTACGGTTGTCCTCAACACCGCCGACTATGTTGTTATAACACTACCTCTTACCGACAAGACGAAAAACATGTTCACGTTACCTATTTTTAAACAAATGAAGACTTCTGCTTATTTTATCAATGTCTCGCGTGGTCCAATTGTTTCTGAAACGGATCTCTGTACAGCACTCACAGAAGATATCATTCATGGAGCAGCTCTTGATGTCTTCTGTGAAGAACCTTTACCGGAAAGTTCTCCACTCTGGGATACAAAAAACCTTCTCATTACACCACATAATTCTGCTATGTCTCCATACTATATTGATCGCACTCTACGGATTTTCAATGAGAACCTTCGTCATTTTCCACAGTCAAGTGAAATGATTAATCTTATTGATAAAACACGGGGCTATTAATTCATATCATCTGCTTTTCGAAGCAAAGAAAGCTCCGGCGAATCTTCTTTCGCCGGAGCTTTGTGATGTGCAGCAACAATCTCTGCCAACTCATCAAGCCCCAGCGCCAAAAGTTTTTCTTGACTCAGCTCTGCATGATGATAATAAACATACAACACATGACATATATTCTGCCGAAAAGTACCTTTTCCTTGTCTTTCCCACCGTCTTGCGAGATTTGGACAAAAATGATCAGCAAACACCGTCATTATCTTACTGAATATTCTTGTGTCGCCACAAATCTTTCCTACATCGTGCAACAATGATACACGAATAAGCAATTCTTTTTGTATTTGCTGTTTTTCCTGCCCTGCCAGATATAGTGCTGTATAAGCAACATTAAGTGCATGACGCTGCTCCGGTACTGTCATTGTAAAGAAAAGCAACCGCTCTGGTACTGAAAGATGCTTTCGCAGAAAAGCTTGATCATTTTCATTTATTGCTGCCCGAATTGCGACCCAAAACTGCCAAATTCGCTGTCTTATCATTTTATATAAACCAACTCTTCATATCCTTTAGTTTCCTTATATGTTCCGGC
>JBAYAD010000208.1:0-4726 GCA_041669965.1 Selenomonadaceae bacterium | reverse complement strand
TTCCCTTGGTTGTTCTTGTACTGGCAACACCGCAGATTGGTGTATTGCCTAATATAACAATTCCACAGGCAATGATTATGGGGGCTATTTTAGGGTTTCTTGTGCATCGTCAAGCACCAGGCGAATTTACAAAGAAATTCTTTGATGGACTGGGAAATGCCTATGGGAATATTATTGGTATCATTATTGCAGCAGGCGTATTTGTTTATGGCATGCAGTGCATTGGTTTAATTGGAAGCTTGATTGAACTGATGAAAGATAGCCAGGGGATTGCGAAGTACGCAGCTTGTGCCGGCCCGGCTTTATTAGCAATATTGTCTGGGTCGGGAGATGCGGCCGCATTGGCTTTTAATGGTGCGGTAACACCACATGCAGCTTTGTTTGGTATGACAATTGTAGATCTTGGTTCTTTGGCGACAATCTCGGGTGCGCTTGGCAGAACGATGTCACCTGTTGCGGGCGGAGCAATTATTTGTGCAACTCTGGCAGGGGTGAATCCAGTTGAAATCGCAAAGCGTACAGCTCCGGCAATGATTTTTGGGTTATTGTTTTTACTGTTCGTGCTTGGGTGATAAATAAAATAAAGTGAGCAAAAAAATAGTTTTAAATGAGGAGCGACAATATGGAAAACATAGATAAAAAAATTGTAGAATTTGCAAAAAAAATAGAAGAAAAAACAATTGTACGACGCAGGGATTTGCACTCTTATCCGGAAACTGGCTGGACAGAGTTTCGTACAGCATCAATTGTGATCAAGGCGATGCTGGGGTTTGGTTATGATGTGAAGTTTGGCAATGATCTAATCGATGCAGGCAGTATGATGGGAGTTCCAGCAGGAAATGTACTGAAAAAGCAGATGGAACGGGCGATTTCGCAGGGGGCTGATCCATCGCTGGTTAAAAAAATGGCAGGTGGAAAAACAGGTGTTGTTGCTACGATGAAGTTCGCTAAGCCGGGGAAAACAGTAGCTCTTCGTTTTGACATGGATTGTAATGATATCACGGAAGCAGCTGATAAAAAACACCGACCTTATAGAGAAGGCTTTTCATCGCGGAACCCGGGCTGCATGCATGCCTGCGGCCATGATGGTCATACATCGGCTGGACTTGCAGTTGCAGAAATACTTGCCGGATTGAGCGGTGAGCTGGCAGGTACAGTCAAGTTCATCTTCCAGCCAGCAGAGGAAGGTGTTCGTGGGGCAAAAGCAATGGCAGCAAAAGGTGTCGTTGATGATGTGGACTATTTACTGGGAGCGCATCTCATGATGCCAAAGGTTGGTTATCTTGCTTATGATGTGCAGGGGTTTTATGCAACAAGTAAGTTTGATGCTGTATTTACAGGAGCTTCGGCACATGCAGGCGCAGCACCGGAGCTTGGTAAAAATTCGCTTTTAGCAGCAGCAAATGCGGCAATTAATTTGCTGGCAATTTCGCGTCATGGTGAAGGGGCTTTGCGTATCAATGTCGGTGTTATGACTGCCGGGAGCGGACGTAATGTAATACCGTCAGAGGCGACAATTAAAGTAGAAACGCGTGGTGCATCAAGCGAAGTGAACGCATACGTCTACAAAAATGCAGAGCGAATTATTAACAGTGCAGCAGCGATGTATGATAACGAGGTTGTAATCACACAAATGGGGGGAGCCGTAGGGGGCAACAACTCACCAGAATTGTCTGAGTACGTGGGTGATGTTGCAAAACGCCTGGGAACATTTGATACATTTGAGACGTTGCGTGATATTGGCGGCAGTGAAGATTGCTCCTATTTTATGGATAGGGTGCAAAAAAATGGCGGACAAGCAGCATATCTTATTATTGGAGCATCGCTTACAGCGGTAAATCACAATTTGTATTTTGATTTTGATGAGCAGGTTCTGACAAAGGAAGCACAGCTTCTGGCAGTAGCAGCCAGTGGGTTACTCATAAAGTAAAATTTTAGAAAGAAAGGGCTGTTGCACACATGTGCAGCAGCTTTTTTTGCAAAAAACGTACTCCCAAACTTTAAAACGCTTGGGAGTACGTGCCAAATTTAAGTATGTAAATAAATAAATTTACATACAAAGATTATACAATGTTGGGAAGCACAATTATTTCTGCACTACATAGACAAAAAATTCCTATAAATCGATCTATGGAAAAATATTTTTAAATCAAGACAAGAAGGCACTATCTCTTTATTTTGCTTTATCAAGGTTAATTTGTTCTTCACCCCATTTATATAGTTCATTCAAAGAAGGAAGTAACGATTTACCTCTTTGTGTCAAAAAATATTCAACTTTGGGAGGAATTGTTTCATATTGGGTTCTAACAATAAGCTTGTGTTCTTCTAATTCTTTTAAAGATTTTGTAAGCATCATATTAGTGATACCATTGACGCTACGTTTTAATTCGTTATATCTAGTAGTTTCATTTTCAAATAAGCGCCACATAATAGGTAACTTCCATTTTTGTCCTACAACATTAAGTGCATATATAATAGGACAATTTGACTCATATATATTATCACTAGGTGTTTTTTCTTTATAACTTCTATTTTTATTCATACTCACAGCTCCTTTAAATATAATAATATATTTTATATACTAACACAGAAAAAACTGCGTACTTGTTTATTTATACCTTTATGCTATATTAATTATAACAGAAATCTTTTGAAATAGGGATATGGTAATATGGATTTTTTACAATTAGTATTGGGAACAAAAAAAACTGTGGAAGGTATTTTAAACTATAAAAATACATCACAAAGTAAAGGAGATTATTGATATGATTTACGAAATTTCAACGCTTTCTTGCCCATTGCTCTCCATTGAGGACGTCTCACAGCGTTCTAGTAGCTGGGTCTTAGACGCACAACAGGCAACAGGAAAAGTGTTAGGCTCGTGGCGGACGGAAATCGGAACGCTTGGTCGGTTGATGATTTTACGAAGCTTTGAAACGGCTGAGATCCTCGCAAAAGAGCGTCGTCGTGCTTTTCTGAGCGAAAACCCGTTCAACGCTGGTGGAGTGATTACTTCATTTACTATGGAGAGTTACAAGCCCTTCCCATTCTTGCCACTTGTCCAACCGCGCGCCTTCGGCTCTGTTTATGAATTCCGCACCTACCATCTCGTGCCCGGTGGGCTTTCCCAAACCCTGCTGGGGTGGGAAAACGCGATCAAGCCGGCTAAAGAGTACACCGCTCATTTGGTGATTAACATGTATGCGCTGGATGGACCACCACGGATCACCCATATCTGGGGTTTCGCCACCCTTGAGCAGCGTGCTATGCTACGTGCCAATGCCTACGGTGCCGGCGTCTGGCCACCACATGGCGGCCCGGAACATATTATAGAGGGCACATCGACCATTGCGTTACCGCAACCCTGGTCTCCACTTCATTAATAGACAGGGGAAGGCTGAGTAGAAAACGGATGGAAAGTTGGTATTTTTGTCATTCTGGATGTTTTCAGTTGTATGTACTGAGTTACTGCAAAGTAACTCTCTCTGTCCATTGTGATTATAGCGGGGTTAACAAATATACGCTTTAACCGGTGGAATTTATCCAACGGGGGTATAACTCAATGTAGTTGTCTGAGCGGAGAATAGGCAGGTGGATCTTATAATATATGGGGGCGGTCTAACAGGTGAATCGGAGTATTCAGCTGGAGGAAACCTTTGCAGATGTTAACTGACCTACAGTTTAGGCGTTTTCTTGAACGGGAAAAAGTATATGCATCATAAAATACAGTTTGCCTGCTTAGGACAGCAGTTATTTCCTGTAAATAACGCAGACTAACAGAAAAAACGTACGAAAAAACCAGTAGTATATTGTACTGACCCCCATAAGTTAGACTAATTTTAGGTCTAACTTATGGGGATCACTACAGTTGGGGAAAATACGATCCTTTTTGAGGATGTTTTGAACAAAGAGCAGGAGTTTTCAGTTTTTTAGCAAAAGAAATAGAAAAGAGTGTGTAGGAACAAAGGAGCTAAACGCAGTGCTAAAAATAGGAATTATCAGCTCGTCGCTGGAGACAATCAAGCTTATTACGAAGCTGGCTAAATCAATGCTGGATGAAAAGACGCATGTATTTATTTCGTGTTTGTATCAGGAAACAAATGAAATCAAAGAAATTTTATTAAAACAGAAAAATGAAATTGATGGCTGGATTTTTTCGGGACCCAATCCTTATACAGCAGCAAAACCCTATTTGGGAGATACGGATAATACGGTTTTTTGTTCTGTGACAGGAAATGAAATTTATCACTGCCTTTTGGAAATGATTTATCGCATGGATCAAAAAAAACTGCGTGTATCGATTGACACACCGACTACAGATGTGTTTGCTTTTAGTGAATGTGTAGAGCAGCTTGATATTCCAAAGAAGGAAATTTATCTTCAGGATTATACGGTTCCATATGATACGGATGATATTATTAAAAAGCATTTGACTTTATGGAAGGCTGGTAAAATTGATGTTGTGCTGACGACCTTAAATATTGTAACAAAGAAATTGCTTGAAAAAAGGATTCCTGTAAGGCGCGTTGCGGTGAGTACCACAGCGATGCGACAAGCAATTGATATGCTGGAACAGAAACTGACAGGACTTCATTTTAAAGAGAGCCAGGTTGGGATGGAAATCATTGAAATTCGTGACTATGATGACTCAATTGAAAAAACAGGAAATTACTACAAAATGCAAAAATTAGAGCTGCAGATTAAAAGCCGATTACTTGATCTTTGC
>JBAYAD010000207.1:0-4728 GCA_041669965.1 Selenomonadaceae bacterium | reverse complement strand
TTCATTGACCATTGCACAAAGGCGACCGGCAAACTCCTTCATTTTTTGATCTGAACCATCACGCAGCAGCAGAATCTGCCGCGCTGTGTTTCGCCAAACAATGTTTTCACGTTTTTGCATCACAACCGCAGCAATCGCGTTCTCCACACACTCCATAAGTTTTTGACCCTTCATTGTATTTACGTAGAGTGACAATTCACGAACACTCACCACCATCACCCGGCGCTGCACCGTAATATCAATGTCAAGCGCAATTCCTCGTTCTATAAGACTCTGTGACTGCAGCAGACCATTTTCCAATACCCATTCTTCCAGGAAACGACTGTGTACACGCAGGTCGAGCCGCTTCTCATCTTCCTCTGTCTTTTCCCGAATCAGTATTTCTGTCATCTTCTTAACAACCTGTCCATAGCCGATAACCTCTTCATATGTACCTGTTATACCAATAACCCCGACAATCTTCTTCATATGCGAGATTGGCAGATTAATTCCCACACGCATCGTTTCCGTAGCCATATCCGGATCAATATACAGTTCTGTACGATGTTCATCGATAATTTTCTTTGCCCCTTCATGGAAGTGCCCTACGCGCGACAGATCTGTACTTGCAATAATGCAGCCGTACTCATTCATCATATTAATGTTCTGCTTGACAATTGCCCCGATTTCTTCAACAATGTTTTGTGCCTGTTGTACTGAAAGCTGCACGAGACTCATCTCTCCTTTTATAAAAAATGCAACCACCTGTATTCTACGGTAGTTGCATTTTCTTCTATAGCTCGCTCTTCCTGCTACATAGCCTGTACAATCCCACTGCGAACATCTCCCAGCATATCATAAAGGTTTTGCCCCGGACAGGCAGTACTGTTAAGATCCCTATGCCCGAAAATCGTATCCGACGCTGCCGGATCAATACGATAAAACCTGCATACCATCGCGGTAAGTGCCACAAGCGATGTAATTTGCGCTGCTGTCGGCTCGGCCTCCTCAAAATTCCCAACAACATTAATTCCGACCGATGTCCGATTATAGCCATAGCAGTGTGCGCCAATCGTATCAGGCGGGCGACCGCGCTCAATCGTCCCATTCTTGCGGATCACATAGTGATAACCGATCCCCGCCCAGCCATTGTCTAAATGCCATTGATGTATCTCAGCTGCCGAAACATCACGATCCGTTCCGCCAACATGGTGAATAACAATCATATTTGTAGCTGTACGATTTTCCAATGAACGGAACTGCAAATGCGTTTCTTCTATATGTACACTTGATTTCGTTCCCCACTTTGTTGTCATCGTTGTTGTTTTTACATCTGTCTTTTTTTGCTGCTGACTCCTGCGCACTGCCGCCTCAACGTTTTGTATTGTTATAAGATCCGGCACAAAACAAGCTGTTCCGCATACATAAAGCACCTTACGTAAAAAACTTCTGCGATTCATAAAACCCGATCCTCACCTTTTATATTATAAGCCATTCTTTAGTGTAACCACTCATTATGAAAATTTCCTGTTAAATCATTTTTGTTTTTTATACGTTTTTTCCCTCGTTTTTTCTTTTATACATCTGCGCATCTGCCCTGCGCAGTAATGCATCACTATCTTCCGCCTCCTCCGGAAAAACAGCCCAGCCAAGGCTCAGTGATATATTGATCTGCTGCCCCTGTAAATAAAAAGATTGACGCGTCGCTTTATCGATCGCAGCAAACCGGGTTTCCCATTCGCCATTGTAGATTTCCAGAAAAGCAACCATTTCATCACCACCAATGCGGAAAAGCATCTCTTCCTTCTTCAGACAATACTGTATACGACGTGCACAGGCGCGCAGCAGCAAGTCACCAACATCATGACCATATTGATCATTCACTTTTTTAAAATCGTCAACATCAATATAGCAAAGCGCAAATGGCCTTGACCGCATTTTGCATCTTGTTTCAATCTCCTGCATAAACCGGTGACGATTATATAGCGACGTCAGCGTATCCGTAATCGCAAGTTTTTCCAGTATTTCCCCCTGACGATGAAGTTTGCGAAAAATATAGCTGATCAGTGTAGCCAGTATTGCACTGAAAAATACCAGAAGCATTTCACCTGTTAATCTGCCATAATTAAACCAGCCTTCAATCGGCGCAACTTCGAGCACCCAAAACGCATTTGGCAAAACGATCGGACAGGCAACCGCATCTTCCGGTAAAGCTGTTGACGAATATCCAATGACTTGATCCTTTTCTGTATTTGGATTTCTGCGCTTGATACGATAGGACCAGCCAGATGCTTCCAGTTTTTGCAGATTTGTCAACTGCAAAACATCGGACATACGCAAAATAATCTGTAAAAACCCATGAAACTGCTGCATCCCATTTTCATCTATGATATAAAGTGGTTGTATACCGACTAAAACATTTTCGCCATTACAAAAAGGCACCGGGCCAGCCAGCGTAAGCACGTTCAAATTGCGAGCCATAGCTGTTTCCGCCGCAAACTGCATTGTATAACAACACATAGTCCCCTGAACAATTCCATCGTATTCCAGTTTGGGATACATATGACAAAGTCTCCCTGCTGCGTCATATTCTGCTATACAAATAATTGCCGGATTATCCATGTTTTCTGCTGCCACTGCATTAAACCAGGATTCTGTATCCAAATTCAGTGTAGTCAATGCAGAAACAAGTTGTGCCTTTTGCAAAAAATTCCCGACGATGTACTCCGTCTGATCCGCATAAGACAAAGCAATATATTCTGAACGTGTCCGATTTCTTTGATATTCTATTTTTTCCTGTCGAAAAACAAAAACCGACAACACAAATAAAAACAGGGTAAATAATACCAGAATCCATTTGCGGCCTTTCATCCACCGAATCATAGGAACACTCCTTTTCCCTGATGGTTTTCCCCTCAACAGAATTTATGTCTTTGTTTTTCCACATACATTCTTGCATCAGCAACTCGCAGCAACGTTTCAGCCTCCTGCCCATCACGCGGATAAAGAACGTAGCCGATGCTCACACCAATACAGACCTCCACCGCACCAAAAACAAAAGGATGCCTGAGTGCAGCATCAATCTTAGCAAAACACTTCTGCCTTGCAGCCTCTGATCCCGGAAATTCCATACAGGCAACAAACTCATCACCGCCCAGCCGGAAAAGAAGTTCAGAAGACTCCATGCACATTTCAATTCTTCGGGTTGCAGCCTGCAGCAAATAATCTCCTACATCATGTCCAAAGCGATCATTTACAGATTTAAATCCATCAAGATCCATATAGCACAACAAAAATGGTTTTGGTGTATCCTGACAGCATTTCTCTGTAAGAACTTTTTGCAGCATTCGCCGATTATAAAGTCCTGTTAATGTATCCTTAACCGACAGCTGATGAAACCTCTCCTTTTTACACTGCAAAGATAAAAGACTCCCTGCCAAAACAGCTAAAAGCAGACTGGCAAACAAACCAATCAGAATATCCAGCCCCAGCAGCGGAACATCAATCCACCCCTGCTTTGGTGTAACCGAAAGCTTACACGATGCATTTGCCAAATCAAAATAATATGACTCTGGATTTGATAAAAGCGGCTCCTTTGATGCTTGCAGACAGATCTCTTCTCCTGTATTGGGACTCACCCAGTTCAGCACATAAGACAGATTTTTTTGCTGCAAATTCATCAGTCCGCTTGTATTGATAATATCCGGCCATTTGAATACAATAATTGCCAGCCCCCACAGCTTTTCCTTCCCCTGCACATCTTCAATAAAAATTGGCTGTCGGGCAATAAGCCCCATTCCTCCCTGATACAAAGGTGCTGGCAGCGATACAAACAATTGTCGTTCCTCAATAGAATGCAGAACATCTCCTGAACGCACAGGATCTGCAAGAAGATCCCAGCCTTTAAAAGATTCTCCATTGCTGTTTTTATCTATATTTTTCGGATAAAACCTGGACACAATACAATTTGGTGCCAGCTCAATCGCAAAAACAGATGTGCTGTCATACAAACGTGCCGCAATATCCGAAAAATTATCACACCGCCCGTCCTGCTTATGAACTGCCCATTCTAAAACCTGTACCTTTTGCAGCATATTATTCAGCACATACTTCGTCCGCTCTGCCTGATCCATTGTCAAATATGCCACTCGTTCCCGTTCCACATTATAGCGGGACATATTCACCGCATAAATAATGCAGCTCGATAAGAGCAGCGCCGTGACAAAAACACTGCCAATAAATTTTTTTTTATTTTCAAGCAATACCTGTACCAAGGATCTCATCTTCATCATAAGTAATCCCCTGTCCAAATCCATTTATATCCGTACCCAATCGTTTAATTACAGACTATTTTACGTTTATAAACGCATATCATAAAAAAGTCCCGGTACAATAAAAACAAAAATATTATGAATTATACATTATTTCTAAAAAACATTTCACGGATTCTTTTTTTCAATGCTGCATAGGTGTTTGTACCATCACCCATAAAACAGTCACAGCCGCATAGTATCAATCAGTTTGTTGGTAACCCAGCAAATCCCCTTGTGTTTCAGCAAAAACTCTTCATGTTTTTCGTATACAAAAAAATAAATGTTACGTTTTGATCTCTCAAAACCACAACATTTATTATAGTGTCTGATTCGTTTTTTTACGATTCCCCTATTCATATTCACCTACAACAGGCAAGGCATATACACACCTCTGCCTGCTATAATCTATTTACTTAGCCAATTCATATACTTTACG
>JBAYAD010000206.1:0-4740 GCA_041669965.1 Selenomonadaceae bacterium | reverse complement strand
TTATGTATGAACTGCCCAGCCATGCTGAAATTGCTATAATTATTGTCGCCATCTGCAGCGGATGTCCAGGTTTCTCTGGCACTGAATATACCCGTATTCTTTTTATCAAAGGATTGTTCCCACTGACCAAACACACCCCAATTATTACGGAAATAATCTTTATATATTGCATTTTGAGGTGTATAAAGATACTGGTAATTTTCACGCTGCAAATCCATTCCAAGAATTGCGGTGGCTTTATCACCAACATGCCAGGTTTTTTGCGCATCAATTCCATAGGTTGTATTTTTTTCCCGCGTATTATACCATCCTGTTGACGTTTTTGCTCCTTTGCTGCTAATATATGTAGGTCCATTTGATTCTACTGTCCCCGTATTGAAATACGCACTGGCTTTCCAATCACCATCATGAAAATTAATCTGACTGACATTCTGCTCTGTTGTATATGTCCTGCCATTAAACATATCACCATTCATAATACCTGAAGCTGTATTGTCTACACGATCAACATAACGATTATACGTTGCTTTTGTCTTATAATTATTATAGAGTACATCCCAGCGATCATTAATTTTCCAGTTAAGTCCGATGTTTTCTTTTTCAATATTTTTTATATCCGTGCGCGTACTTCCATTAAACTTTGTAGAATTCACAATGGATTCACTAGTTCCTTCAAGCTTGCGCCATTTGTCAAGGCTATAATTCACACTGAATTCCCCATCACCAACATTGAGATTATACGACTGCTGACCATAGTTGCCAAAACCAGTACTTACCTGATTTAGTGCTGCACCTTTTTTTGTAATGATGTTCACCGTACCGCCCATTGCATCGCTGCCATAAAGTACTGAACCGCCGCCCTTGACAATTTCGATACGCTCAATGCTTTCCGCTGGAATTGCATCAATATTATACTTGCCACGCCATGAAACCGGGTTTCCATTAATAAGTACCAGTGTACCATTTCCGTTTCCGCGAATATTGATTTCATTAATCATTGATCCCATCGATGCGGCCATCGGACCAAACGATTTATACGCCAGACCATTAACCTTTGAAAGTGCCTCCGCTGCATTCTTCGCTCCGCTTTCTTTAATCTGCTTTGCGGTAATCACAATCGTTGCCGCTGGAACGTCCGTATCTCTTTTCTCGCTGCGTGTTGCCGTAACGACAACCTCATCCAGTGCATACTCATCTACAGCAGCTGCCGGCTTTTGTTCTGCAGCAGCTGTTGTCTTTTGCTCTGTCTCTGCCGCAAAACCTGTCATTGTACCCGCTGCCAAAGCACAGACAATTGCCATACACAAACATTTCTTCTTTTTCATCCTTAAATTTCTCTCCTTTTTATCCTTTTCTATAAATAAAACGCAATCGCCCTGTTTTGTTTTTTGTTCTTATCTGAATCTGCACATTTTTATTCCCAGCCCAATGACTGCCGCTGCTTACAAATCTTATTATCCCAATCCGCATAGGAATCCTGAATAAACTCATGTACCAGAAATTCCGGCTTGATAAGATCAATGATTTCCCCAACCCGTTTCGAATGAAATGGCTGATGCTGATCAACTTTTATAATATAATCCATAAGTTCCTGCCATTGCATTGCATATGGCACTTCTTTATATTGCATCGTCTGTTTGACAAACGTACCGGATAAGGACTGATGCAAGTGAACTCCCTTGATCAAATCTTTAAGTTTACCAAGTTTTTCTACCGTAGAAAGGATATAGTCAATACCTTCATTCTCTGTCCGCAGTGCAAGGTTTGTATTCATCATATGACCGGTATCGAGAATAAATCCACTTTTTTTATGCCGTACCTTACTCAATAGCAAAGCAGCCTCGTCTGACTTTTGCAGCGTAAGCCCCGGCCACCAAAGATTTTCAAAGAGCAGCCAGCAGTCTTTCGGTATTACATCTACAAATTCATTGACAACCTCAGCAGTTGCTCCAATAACCTCCCTATTAGAATATGTAAACCGGCGTGTATATAGCTCAGTAGTACGAGCCTGTGCTACGTGAAAGACAACATAGGCTGCATCGGAGCTCGCTGCCTGTTGAACGTTTCTACGCCAAGCCTCAAGCCAGTCTTTCGGCTGTAATCCGCCGTACTTCTCACTGATTTTCTCAGTGCTGCCAAGCTCAGCTAAAAGAGCTGATTTATCTTCACGCCAAAAGTCCATCCAGGATGGCCAAAATCGCAAATGAACACCCTTAATCCATTTTTGTGGATGAAGCGTCTTATCCCACGGTTCACAAAACATCATTTCAATACCATCTAATCCATGTTTCTGCAACAATTTTTCTAAATACGCATTCTTGCCATGCAGCAGACTTTCTGTATCAAAAGCTGCATTGGATAGATTTGCAAGCTCTAACATTCTCTCACCTCCAAATAAATAGTTCTTAATTTAAGCTAAAACTAAATGTACGCTTTACACCACAACGTACCGGATTGCCAGCACTGTTCTCTGCCGGAGAAAAGCGATACTGATAAGCAGCAGCTTCAGCAGCACGATCCATTTCATCGTAACCCGAAGAACCTGCAATCGATACACTCTCTACACTGCCATCTGCACCAACAATCATTTTGAGTACAACTTGTCCTTCAATGCCTTCGCTGCGCAATTCTTCCGGATAAGAAACCGCTGCGGCAGTTATAAGCTGTGGCGGTATTTTAGGTCGCAAAGCATTTGCAGTATCATCACCATTTTCTTTACCATTCCCGGTACCTGCTCCATTGCCATTTCCATTATTATTCCCATTGCCTGTTCCGTTACCCGCCCCTTTGCCAGTACCTGCACCGCTCTCTTTGCTAAAACCATTCCCAGCATTTTCTGCAGCATTATCATTCTGCCCTGCCTGAGGTTTATCTGCCTGCTTCTTTTCTGCTTTCTCTCTTTGTTCTTCCTGCTGTTCTGATTTTTGTGCTTCTTCCGTATAATGTTCTGAGATTAACGGCACCTTAGTATTTGTTTTCATCACAATTTCCGAACCCGAAGCCGCTCTGCCTGCCACTGCTTCCGCTGATCCGCCTCCTGATGATCTGCTTGCTTCCTCGGTATCATAGACCGCAACATCAAACACCTGCTTTTGCGGTTCTTCTATACGCACAAAAAGCCCCGTTGCGGCAATAAGTACAAACACAATACTATGTATCAAAAGCGATATGCTTACTGCAACCCGCTCATTTTTACAATTGTCCTGCATGATTTTTACCTCCCTGAATCTGCTGCCAGACCAAAGTGCAGGATTCCTTGTGCCTTTAAATGATCAAGAAAAACGATAATTTTACCATAATCAATCTGTTGATCTGCCCGCAGCACAAGAGCAAACTTTGAATTCTTTTTATTTTCATTTTTTGCTCGTGCGAGCAGGGTCTTCTCATCAATCTCTTTATCTTCCAGCCACAGTGACCCATCTTTTTTCATTGTGACAAGATACGTCACACTCGTCTGCATCTCCGCATGATCGGCTTTTGGCAAATCAATACCAATTGTCTTCAGATTCACCATATAAAGTGTACTCAACATAAAAAATACCAAAAGGAAAAACATAATATCAATCATCGGAATAATCATAACTTCCGGTTTTATAAATATACGACGATCACGCAGTCTCATGATTGCTCACCTGCTCTTTTTGATTTTCCAACATAGAAAAGCACTGTTCCATATCTGTTATAATATTTTCGATGCGCTGCATGAAATATGCATGTATTACTAATGATATAATTGCTACACATAACCCCATTGCCGTAGCAATGAGTGCTTCACCAATACCACCGGTAATTGCCATGGCCTGCCCCGATTCCAAATTAAAAATACTAAAAGCCGAAATCATCCCGCTGATCGTTCCAAGAAGTCCAAGCAAAGGTGCCATCGTTACAACAACGCTTAAATAGTAAAGACGGCTGCGCAATTTTGACAGTGCAATGCCCGACTGTATTTCCATATAAGAGGAAACATGACGTACATTTTTCTCCAGTTTTATCATTGCACTATACAATATCTCAGCTAAAATCCCTGATGCTGTATGTGCCATATCTCTGGCTTCTTCTGCCTTTCCATTAGCCAACAGCAAATAAAACTCCCGGGCAAATCTCCGTCCGGAATCTGCCCTGTGAAAATACAATGCCCGTTCTACTGCAATCGTTACAACAAAAATTGAGCACAGCAGCAATATATACATAACAAATCCACCTTTGTGAAAAAACTCCAAACCCTGCATAATAAAATCCATATCTACAAAACTCCTTCGCCCTCATATCCTGTTAAAACCCTATACGCTTTTATTTATCAATGCCTTTTTTGCTTCACTTTCTCAGTTCAGCGGCCCAGATTTCTTGTTCGCCGCAGCAAATAGAGAAAATACGGCGTTCCTATGACCGCTGTCATGACGCCTACACGTATCTCAAGTGGCGGCAGTATAATTCGTCCGATCGTATCACAAAACACAAGAAAGGTGCCTCCGGCAATAATACTCGCCGGCAGGAGACGGCGGTGATCCGGCCCAACAAGCATACGCATCATATGCGGCACAACAAGACCAACAAAGCCAATATTACCACTCACACAAACACCTGTTGCTGTTGTCATTGAAGCCATCGTCAGCAAAAACAGCCGAAAAGGCATCACTTTCATACCAACGGCTTTTGCCTCTACATCACCAAGCACAAGGATATTTAAATGACGCGCCATAAGAAGCATTATGGCAAGCCCGCCACAAATTGGTCCCACCG